>JAKPTH010000581.1 GCA_029571125.1 bacterium | reverse complement strand
AAACATGAACACGGCCACGGGCATAAACACGAGCACGAAACGGCGGCGCATGAATTGGGCACGCTCAAGCTCGATATCTGCATAATCAGCGATTCGCGCACTCCGGAAACGGACGAAACCGGAAAATGGCTTCGGGAAAATATCAAAGCGGCCGACGGCGTAGAAGCCGGCGAATATAATTTAATAAAAAACGACGCGTCGGCTATTAAAAGAGTTTTCGACGCTTTCGTTAAAAGCGGCTCGCACGCAATTATTATGTCGGGCGGCACGGGATTATCGTCAAAAGACATAACCATAGAAACCGTAACTCCTTTGTTAAATAAAGTTTTAAGCGGTTTCGGAGAAATATTCAGGCTTTTGAGCTACGAAGAAATAGGCGTGCGCGCGATTATGAGCAGATCCACCGCCGGAGTCGCGTCCCAAAAGGTAGTTATTTCCCTGCCGGGCTCAAAAAACGCCGTGAAGCTCGCTTACGAGAAAATTATTAAACCGCAGATCCATCATTTAGTTTATGAAGCCGCGAGGTAAAAATGGACGCAAAATATTTAGAGGGTTTAAGCCTTGACATAGCCCCTGAAACCATAGATTATCAGGTGGAAACCGCAGCCGCCCTTCTCGAAGACCTTAAGGCGGCTTCCGGCGAAGCCCGCATGCGCGCCATAAAAAAAATCAAACAGATCGCCTATAACGTTAAAAAACTGCTCGGCAAGCCTTTCGTTAAATCACTGCTGGAAGCTTTTATGGCCAACCACGAAGAGGAATTCCGCCGCGAAGTCATCGCTACGATCGGTTTCATCGGAGAGGCTTCCGCGCTTCCGTTCCTGCGTAAAATCCTCGCCGAATCCGCCGATTACGAGCTTAAAAAAGCGAGCGCTTTCGCGCTCGGCGAAATGCGCTTTACCGGTTCCGCCGCTTCGCTTATCGAGGCGCTCGAATTCGACGACGAAGAGCTGCAGCTTCTTATTTTAAACGCGCTTTCAAAAATTGGCGATCCGGCAAGCGCGCCGGCCGTTATCGAAGCCAGTAAAAATTCTTCCTTGAAAGTTAAATTCACGGCGTGCGGCTTTTTATGCAAACTGGGAGTAACCCAGGGCTTCGAATTTATAAAACGCGGCCTGGCGCATAATTCCGATGAAGTTAAAAAAGAGGCGCTTATTATAGCGCGCGAATACCCGCATGAAATGTTTCTCGCCCCGCTGCATGAAATTCTTGTCGGAAATTATTCGGCCGATGTCCTGGTCGCCTGCATCGAGGCGCTGGCGAAAATTAACGACCCTTCCGTCGTAGAAGACATAACCAAGCATATCGATAACAGCTCTCACGCGAACGTACGCGCCGCCGCCGTAAAGGCGCTGGGCGAACTGGGCGAGCTGTGCAAGCTTCTCGTCGGCGATATAACGCCTTATGTAAAAATAGTAGCCTCCAGGCTTAAAGACCAGGACGAATCCGTGGTCATAAACGCCGCGCTCGCTCTCGGCGAGCTTAAAATACCCGACGTAATGACGGAGCTGCTTGAAATCATCGACAGCCCTTCCGAAAAAATCAGAATGGCGGCGGTTACCGCTGTGCGCTCCCTGGCTTTCTGGCTTTCCGATATAGACGGCAAAAACAGGCTCACCTACGCTCTTATGTCCCTGGCCAAAGACCCTTCGGCCGCCATCCGCGCCATAGTCATTGAAACGCTCGGCTATCTCGAAAACGGCGAGGCGCTCGAAGCCCTTCTTGAAGCGCTCAACGACGAATCGAGCCAGGTCAGAGAAAACGCCACGGCCGCGCTCGGCAATTTTAACGCGCCCAACGTAGTCGAAGCTCTTGTGAACCTGCTGCACGACGAAAGCGTCGTCATACGCTGGAACGCCGTTACCGCGCTCAACCGCATAGGCGATAAATCTTGCCTTGGGCCTATCGGAAAGCTTCTCGAAGACAGCGACGAATCGGTCCGGCTCGCCGCTAAAGCTTTTATTGATTCGTTTCCGGCTGAAAGCAAAGAATAAATTATTGATTGATTTTTAAGATTTTTAATTTTTTTGATAAGGGAAGGCGAGGTGCCGCGGCCCCTCCCTTCCCTTAAAAACCCTTCCAACCCCAAAATTGCCTGACGCTTTATTTTTGTGGACTGCCGGCTTTTCTGCCGGCGCTTTAATTTATTGACGCTCTTTTTTGTAATTTTTTCAAATTTCTTCAATGCCTTTCGTTTGTTTGTCGTGACGCGCGCACGCGCGCGGATTAAATATTTAGAAAGCTGGTAAAAATTATGTCCGAAGTCTGGAAAAATCCCGATTACGTCAAAAGATACAATAACGTTTACGGTATTACAGAAGAGCAGCTTGACCGTTATATGGCCCCGCTGAAGCTCGAAGCGGGCGACGCACTGGTAGAATTCGGCTGCGGAAACGGCGAAGCGCTTGCGCGCGCCCTGGACGTTGTTGAAATGGCCGCCGGCGTCGACATCTCTAAAGACCAGCTCGAGCAGGCCCGTAAAAAACTTGCCGGTAAGAAGAACGTTCTGCTGCTCGAATCTTCATTTTTGCATTGCCGCAAGCTGCTGGCCGGGCATTTATTTACAAAAGCGATGTCGCGTAAAGCGCTTCACCACCTTACCGATTCCGAAAAACCCGTTTTCGTAGAAAGTGCCGCCCCTCTTTTCAAAAAGGGCGCTATTTTCGTACTGGAAGACGGGATATTTGATTTCGATAAATCGCTTTTAAATGAAAAACTTCCCCAAATAATCGAAGAAGCTAAAATTTATTACGGCGATTCATGGGCTAAAATTGAAAAAGACTTTATGATAACGGTTCTTGAAGAGTTCATGACCGATTACCCTACGTGGGAATCCGCTTTTAAAGGCGGCGGCTTCGAGCTTATCGACAGGAAAGCATATTCTATGTTTTACGGCATGATGGCTTTTAAAAAAATCAGATAAAAATAGAAACGAGCGTGTTAATTGAATACTGATTCTTTTAATTTATTCGAAAAAGGTTCTCTGGGAACTTGCTGGTACGGCAAATATCACTATATCGAGCCGTGGGCCGGATGCGCCCACGATTGCGCCTATTGTTACGCCAGGCATAGAAGCGTCGTCGCTTCGAAACTGAGCGAAAACGGAAACGCTTTCGAAAATCCCGCCCTTTTATTTCCGATCGACTTACTTTTAGAAAAGATTCGCGACGGTATCCGGGAAAATAACGTTAAAATATTGAAGCTGTCCAGATACACCGATTTTTTTACGCCGTCATTCGTTAAAGACGGCACTTCGGCCGCAGTTCTGGAAACGCTCTGCGAAACGCCGGTTGAAAGGATTATTATCACCACAAAAGGCGCTCCCGACGATAAAATTTTTGACATCATGAGAAAATACAGACATAAAATATCTTATAATGCAGCGCTGAAGCCCGAAAGCGGCTATAAACTCGAAAAAGGCGCTCCCGGCACCGTTACGCGTATCGATGCGGCCGCAAAAGCGCACGCGCTCGGAATCAAAACTACCATTCATATGGACCCGCTGATTCCATGCATGGACATTCTTGAAAACATGCCTCCTTTTTTCGCGGAACTTAAAAAGCGCGGCCTTACAAGGTTAATGTTTTCATTTTTACTGCTGAACGAGCCTATAATCGCATCCGTTCAAAAAACTCTCGATAAGGCGGCCATGGAGAAACTTCTCGGAGATTTCAACTTGAGCGCGAGCCGTAAATTCCTGCCGAAACAGGACGAAACCGTGCTTTATTCGATAAACGACGTTTTAAGGAAGCGCTACTCCGAAAAGTTAGGCGAAATGCTTTCTATGGAAGGTTTCGACTTCGTTATTTGCTCGCTAAAGAGCAACCGCGGCGAAGCGGATACGCGGCCGTCAAATTGTCCGGCCTGTGACGGGACTTTTTATGCCTGATATTTTCATCGCCAATATCGACGAAGCGTTTTACAAAGACGACATAGCCATTTTACCGGCGGCGCTCGTAAAAAAAGTGAAGTCGCTTTTCTCCCGTTTTCTTTTCTGCCTTGACAGAGACGATCTGATAATAGTTTCGTCTTCTATACCGCGCGGTTTTATAGATTATTATTTCGCGTTGAACGGTTTTTGCGGCGGCGTGGGGCGCGTCATAGAAATGCGCGACGAAAAAGGCCTCGGCCAGCTTGTAAAACTTATACTGCGCGATGATAAAACCATGTCATTTTTAAAGACGCTTTCTTTGCGCGACGGCTACAGGATCGAGCCGTTCATCGAATCGCCTTTTACGGTCGAGCTTTCGGAGGAGACCGAAATTCCTCTGAAACGCACGGCGCCTGAAAAAATATTAAAAGGCGTAATTACCAAATTGAACGATAAGGTGTTCTTTAAAAAAATGGCTGAAAAGCTATGCATACCTGTCGTTCCTGGCGGAACAGCCTCCAGCCGCAATGAAATGTCGCTTCTTGCCGAGCGCACAGCGCGCGAATCCGGCGGGCGAATAATGCTCAAAAATCCATACCATGCCGGCGGAATAGGCAATTATTACGGCCGCTATCCCGAAGTTATGCAGGGCCTTCCGTCTTTTTTCGACGAAGGCGAAATCATAGAGATCATCGTCGAGCATTATCTTGATTTTACCTCCATATTAGGTTCGCTCGCGAGCGTCAGCGACGGCGGCGTTGAATTTATGGGCGTCGATGAGCAGATGTCCATAGACGGCCGCTGGTGCGGGTTCAGATATCCTTGCACGGCCGGCGCGGATATTTGCGGCGAAATAAAAAATATGAGCATGGCGTTCGCCCGCGAAGCCCATGAAATGGGCGCGCGAGGCGAGCTGAATATAGACTGGGGCGTAATAACCGAAGGCGGCGCGCCGAAAATATACGCGCTGGAGTCTAATTTCCGCCATAACGGTTTCGGCATTATTTTTAATTACGCGGCGCGCTATTTCGGCTCCCGCCATAAATCGATAATTTATAACGAGAGCGTTCCGGTGTCTCCGGAAAACGGCTCGCTGGAAAGAGTTTTAGAACGTCTCAAGCCCTCGCTTATCGACAGGCCCGGACTCGGCGAGGGCGTCTTTCTGGTGTCGCCTCCCGATAGTCAGAGATGCGCTCTGGCGGCCGTGGCCGATACCGGGGAGCGCGTCCGCGAAATTTATGAAAACGTTGAAAGGCGGCTTAAATGAACCGTGACAGAATAATAGTCATATTTTCGTTCGCGCTGATATTTATGTTCAGCTCGATAGATAATTCGATTTCGCCCATGGTCGAGATTTTGCATAAGTTTTATTCGGTGCCGATGCAGAGCGTCATACTTCTGATTTCATACTGCACTTTTGGAATAATCTCGGGCGTTTTCGTGGGGCCGTCCATGACTTCGAGTTTCAACGCCGGAAAAGTGGTGCTGGCGTCTTCTCTCGGCATGGTCTTTTCACTGGCTTTATTTCTTTTAACGGCCGATTTTTATATTGCGGCGGCTTGCCGCTTTGTATTCGGCCTATTTCTGGGCGTCGCGGCTTCTTCGATGTGGTGGGTCGCATATTACGGCGTTTCGAAGCATTATTATCCTTCGATGGTAGTCGTTTTGATGGCGGCGCGCCCGCTAGCCCTCGCGCTCGGAGTTCCGGCGGCCGGGTTTATGGCTTCCAATTACGCCTGGCAGTGGCCGTTTTTAATATTCGGCGCGCTGATTCTATATTCAGGCGCCGTTCTTTTTGGTTCCATAAAGGATTCTAACGTGCCGCCAAAAGAAAGGCTCGACTTCAAAAAAGTTTTCACGGGCTATTCGGACGCGTTTAAAGTTCCGTATCTTCCAAGCTTTTATATGGGCCTCACCCTCAACAGGATGTGCTACTTCGGATTTTATTCCTTCATGGGCCTCTGGTTCGTAAGGCATTACGGCGTCGGCGTGGCCGTTATCAGCAAGGCGCTTTTGTTTATAGGCCTGGCTGAAACGCTCGTCAATTTTATCGTTCCGCGGCTTATCAAAATGTTCGGAAATAAACGCCTTTTTACCTTCAGTATAATTTCTTCCGGTTTCGTTTTCGCGGCCTTCATAGGCGGCCGGTTTTCACTGGTCCCGACGGTCTCGCTCATAGCGCTTTTTATGGTGCTCGACAGGCTCTATATGGTTACGGCCGTAATTTCGATACCCGAAATGTTCGCTTCCGCCGGCAATAAAACTATATTCGGAAGCCTTAATACTCTTACGGCCTGGGCCGGCCTCGCCGTAATATCATGGGTGCAGGGCCGCTTCACCGAGACGCTTGGCCTGGCGCTTGTCGAATACGTTCTGCTGGCTTCATTTATAGCGGGCTCCGCCATGATGTACTACGTGCAGCATAAGACCGTGTTTGCCGTGAAAAGAGCTTGAAGCCCAAATTTTATAAATTCTATCTATTCTTTATTCATGTATAATTCAAACGCTTTTTTGAATTTATCGGCGAACCAGGCGCGAAGTTTTGGCGGTTCTAAAATTTCAGCCTCGCCGAGAAATTTAGGAAAATAAATCTTAGCCCTTGGTTCGGAGCATTCGAGCGTATATGTGTTTCCGTCTTTTTTTAACGCGTTAGGCCTTAGATGCACGGCTTTATCGAACTGCGCGAGTCCGGCGTCGCTGAACCTTACGACGACGGTCTTGCCCTTTGAAAGAAAGGCGTCGAAATCCTCTCTCACCGAGTCTATATAATTTTTATCGCGAATAGTATATTCGGTTTTTGTAATTATGAGTTCCTCTAAATGCGGCATCTTATAATTTAAAAATTTATTGTGCTTGAGCGAATAGCAGAAGAGATAATTGCACGCCTCTTCTCTGGAGTGGGCTATAAAGTAAGGCTCGACCTCGCTATAGGCGCCTTTATATTTAATTTTGACGACCAGTTTTTTTTTGACGGCCATATTGATTTTTCTGCATATATCGTCGAAGACGAATAGCTGACGCTTATATTTTGGAAGATTAGCGTATATCGTGAGCAGGTTCCTGAAATATTCGGCCTCGTTATCGAAATTTAGCCAGTATTTTTCGTAATCGGCGATGTTTTTGGCGTTGAGGTTGAACTGGATTATTTTATTGTAACATGAGCGCTCCGCTTTTGTTTCACGCGGTTTTTTATAGCGGTCGAAGATCAGGTTGCACAATCCGTTCAGCGATAAACTAAAGCTTTCGGTATCTTTTTTTACGACGTCTGAAACATACTGCGGGACGGTAACTCTAATCTTTTTCGTTTCCATGAAAACTCCAATTGAATAATTTTTGGCTTCTCTTTATTTGCCTTGAATTTTATAAATCGATTCATATTTTATCATATCGAAGCGTTTTTATACAATAAAATTATTTTTCCATAATTCGGAACAATATAATTTTATTCGCCGCTTGAGGCGGATTTGATGAAAACCATTTGCCTGACTTATATTTAAAACGAATTTCAGCCGTTTTTATAAAATCAATTGTTCATAATTTTTAGCGGCGTTAAACGGTTGCGAGGCTGAAAACGTCGATTTAAAAGAGGTTTTAAATTGCAGGCCGCCTTTTCCCATGCCCGTTTTTGTTCACTATGAATTTATTTAAAGCCGCGATAAAATTAAATTATAAGCCGGTTGAAACGTTAGTGGTTTGATTTCAACTTTTAAAGGGGTGATTAAGATGGCTAAAGACGAAAAACGTAAAAATTTAAAAAAGATGTGCGGCCGCGCCGGAAAAACTGTCGAGGCGGAAGTCAAAAAAGGCGGATTTCTTGAAAATTCAAAAGCTTTAAAGGTCAGAGATGAAATCGAAAGCGTAGATGAGGTTGATAAATTTGAAGAAACGCAGGAATCCGATGAGCTTAAAGAGATAAATGCCAGGATCAGGGAATTGAACGTCAAATTTTTTAAACTTCACAAAAAGTGGTTTTTAACGCAGAAAAAAGGGCTCCACCTTCCGGTAGAACACCTGAAAGCGTCTTTTAAGGAATCCGAGTTCACCAATTTTCTGGGCGAAATATTCGGCGGGGTTTTCTGCAAAACCAGGGCCATAGAAGAAAAAATGGACGAACTGAAAGCGGAGCTCGAGGCTATCGATGAAGATATAAAAGAAGTAAACGATGAAATTAAAGCGCTTAATCAGAGGCGCGACGAGATCATTAAAAAGCGTTAAGAATTAAATTTGAGGAGGAGAATTATGAAAAAGAAAATAGCGGCGAAAAAAATGGCTTCGGACATGCTCGACGATTTTAAAAACGTCCTTCCCATGGCTGGCTTTGATGTAATTATAGGCGAATTCGTTAAAATGATCACCGCTAAATTCGAAGCGGAAATGAGCGAAATGCCCGACGGCCCGGAAAAAGACAGGCAGAAGCGCCTTTTTGAAAAAATGATGGCGGAAGAACTCGACGGCCTGCAATCCTTAATCGCAAGCGAAAACGAAAATCTCGGCGATTTAGTCGAAAAGGAATCGGGCGAAATTATGAGCGAAATCGAAGAGTATTACGAAAATTTCGACGATAAAAGCGAAATCGATGAAAAGGCGGCGACGGCCATGGTAGATCGGTTCAAAAAAGAGAACCGCAAAAAAATGGAAGAAGAATTATTCAAGCCGATGCTCGACGATTTTAAAAAGACGTTTTTGAACGATTAGTTAAATATCAAATCGACGACTGTCAACCGGGAGTTTGAACGGCGTTTGAAAGTGAGCCTGAAGGCGCGGCCGGGCTATTGACTTTATTAAGAAAAGTTTTATAGTTTTTTGGATACTTCGGCAAAAATCTTTTCAGTTATTGAGATGCATTCTCCGGCTTCCTCTTGCGTCATTTCAATTGGAACATCCGCCGGATAACGAGTTTCAATATAAAACTGATTGATGTATGCGCAATCTTTCAAGAAATTTTTGAATTCGGTATCGAGTTCGATAGCTTTCTTGCATAGAAAAACAAGGCTGTGTCCTTCTATAAGATCACTTGCACGTTTTAAAACAAAAGATTTTAATAATTTTTCAATTGCCTGCTGACAGTGAAAAGCCACGATTCCATAATCCGCATCGTGCTCAAAAAGGATTTTGGCTGATTTCAAGTCGGCATTGGCTTTATCGTGCCAATCTTTATATCTCACGCTGTCAACCATGTAAAACCACCCCGGAGTGTAAAATCTTATATGCAAAAGATGTTTTGTCATCGATACAGCGCTCCCACTCCGCGGGAGTATAAAGTAAAAAATCAATAGCTTTTTCACTTGAGATGTTATAATACAAATCCGTTAAAATTCTGCGTTTATTATCGGTTTTCATAATAATGCATAGATCGATATCGCTATTTTTCTTTGCCGTACCTTTAGCGCGGGAACCGAAAAGAAATATTTTATCCGGAGAATATTTCTTTTTTATTTGCGCTACTATCTTTTCATTTTCATCATTTAATTTTACGCTTTCAATATTTTCCATTGCTATAACCGCCGCTTCATCTTTTTAGCATTTATTCATGAATATATTATACACGATTTTCCTTGTTTTTGCAGATTATATCAGAATCTCCATCCGCCAATTATCAGCGTATCACGGCGGGCGGCACTTTAAAGGTTTGACCGTTTTTATTCTTCGCCGCCGGCCTTACCGCTTTCTTCTTTTTTCTTTATAGCGGCCATGGCAGATTTATTCGAGCTCCTGTTTTATAACCCATCTGTCGCATGTAAAGTTCCAGATACGCTCTATATGCGTTTTATAGCATATAGATTTCTGCGAAGCGTCCACGCTGAAAATGCCGGGCGCGTTGATCTTCGGAACAAGCGGTCCTGCCCAGAAACGGCAGTTGAGGCAGTATTTGTTATTTTTAATATTTACGGTCTGCATCGCTATTATCCTTTTTAGACAATGCTATCACAAAATAAATAAAAAAACAATATTCAGTCAAATTTTTCAGTTAAATTTTTATTGACGAAGTTTTGTTGGCTTTTCATGCGGTTCGATCCGGGAGCGGCCCCGGGCTGTGTAACACCCGCAACGTCCCTCAAAATTTTATCCGGCATCCGGCGCAACCTTTGACATGTTCACTTCCTGCCGCCGGCCGGATTTCGATATTGCTTGTAAAACATGGTTTTTGAAGTGCAAGACAGTTCGGCTTTTTCGTTCTTTTGTTCACTACAAAACTCGACCGGCTTATGTTATGATTTAATTAAGGACGCTGAAACCGTAGTATTAAGGAGGAAACGCACTATGGATAAGGAAAAAATCAAAACTTTCAAGGAAGTGTGGGAGAAATCGAGAATATTGTTCAACCGCGACCCTTCCCTGCCGCCGCATATAATGGTGGGCGGCTGCACAGGTTCGGGCAAGTCGTCGCTTTTAAACGCTCTGCTGCAGAAAAAAGTGTTCGAGGCCGATTTCGGCCGGCCGGTTACGCGCGAAAACTCCGAAGAGCTCTGGCGGGCGCCGGATGAGAGCATAGATATAGTCGTTATCGACGCTCCAGGCTTCGGCGAAGCCGAAAAAATAACCGGAGAAAACAAGGACGAATATATGCAAAATATTTATAAAATAGCCGAAATGAAGGTCGATTTGCTGATGCTGGTCCTTGACGCCAACTCTCGCGCGCTTTCCGCCGAGGACACTTTTTTGAAGCACTGGTTCAATAATAGCCGCCTGAGCGAGATTCCGGTGATAGTCTGCGTGAATAAAATCGATACGGTGCCTCCTGCCCGCGAAAGCTGGCCGGAAATGAAAAACAATTTCAATATTTACGCGCCAGTGAAGGAAAAAGAAAAGAACCTTCGCAAACTAATGCAGTATATCAGAACGCTTAGCAGCTTTGAAAACATACCTGATTCGAGCTTTTTACTGGTGTGCGCCGGCGAAAGTTTTGACGATATCGATTATCAGTTCGGCATCGACGATCTGCGCGAAAAAATATACGCAACGCTTCCCGAATCCGTAAGAACGGTTTATGCACGCGCCCTCGCCGTTGCTACGCTTAATAAGAAATTGCTGAAAATCGAGGCGAAAAACATTATAAAAAAGTATTCGGCGCTATGTTCGGGGGCTGTAGCGGCTAATTTCGTGCCGGCGTCGGACGCGCTGATCCTGGCTCCGCTTCAGATCGCGATGATAAAAAAGCTGGGCGATCTTTATGGCAAAACGCTCACTCAGAGCGCGGTGCAGGGCATTTTAACCGCGGCGGGCATGAGCTTTGCCGGCAGGGCCATCTGCAGCTTTATAATATCGTGTTTTCCCGGCGTCAAAAATCTGGTGGGTCCGCCGCTCGCATTCGGCCTCACTTATTCGATAGGCAACCTCGTATGCGAATTATTCGAGCGCGGAATAGAAGCGCCAGACTCTGAAATCATAAACGAGCTCGCCGGCAAATGCTCAGTGGAAAGGCCTGATGAATGTGAAATGGATATGGCTCTGGAGAAATATAAACAGGACATCGACGAATTTAAGCGCGAAATGGATAATGCTTCTGAATAAAGGCCTCTTAACGAAACATATCATTTAATTCATTTATCGGCAAATTGAACTGTAGCTCAAATATATAAAAATAAAGGAAGGTTTTCAGCCCGTGTGAAATCAACTTTGTTTTTTTAAAAACTAAAACCATCGAAAACGATGATTTTTCATTCAAAGTTTGTGTAAAGTTAATATTTATAATAGTTTTCATTTCATACAGTCTGTTAATGGGTAAAAATCAGAAAATCAAAAAAAACACTTGACAAAAAAACATATTAAATATATATTTATATAAATTAAATTAATGGAGGTTACTATGAAATATAAAGTTATTGATCCTTCTACAAATAGTGAAATTGAAATTGAATTTAATTCAGATTCTCTTAAAAATATAGAAAATGCTTTTCAACCTAAAATTGAAAATAAACAAATTGCTAATTGGATAGATAATCTTTCAACTAATGGTGAAGTTAAAGCTTTAATTTATAAATTAAAAGAATTTGCTATTAAATTATCAGATCGAGTTATAAATGTTGGTTATAAAATTATTGAAATTATTATAAAATTTGCCAAATTATATCCAAATACTGCTATTGGAGTTATTATTGGTGCTATATTAAGTTTAATTGTTTCAACTATACCTCTTTTGGGTATTTTATTATTGCCAATAGTAAAACCTTTATTTTTGGCGTTGGGGATAGCCCTTGGATATTGGCAAGATTTTAAAGAGAAAAAAATTAAAACTGAATTATCGAATGAAATGGTTGACAAAATTAATGAAACCGTTACTTATTTATTTAGTCCGTTAAAAGAAGTTAAACAACAGTAGTTTAAGCTATTTAATTTTGCTTTTGAATATTTCAGCTCATTTTTATAGAGCTTGATATTCAAAAGCAAATTTTAACACGGAGAAATCATGTAATGAATATCAATCAAAATGATATTAATAGTTTTAATGATGAGTTAGATAATTTAAATAATATATTAAATGACGAAAAAGTATTAGATGACCCAATTAAATTTAAAATAAAATTAGATTTAAGTGATGATGTTTATAAAATTTTAAATAATGCAGATTTATTAGTTGATTTTACATCAGCATTTGCTGTTGGCGGTGTTGGTGGCTCGATAATAGGCTATTTTGTTGGAACTGCTAGCATATCTTTATGGACGAAATGTTTAGTTTTTTTTGGTTGTTCAGTGGCTTTGCCTATCGGTTCTATTTTGACTGGTGGCGTTGCTGGAGTTGCTCTTTTATCATTAGTTTTTGGAATTAAAAAAATAATTTCCAAAACAAAACAAAATATTACAATTAGAATTCCAAAATTTATCAATAAACCAATTGATTTAATTGCCATAAATATGCTTAAGCTGCTAATTTTTATTTGGGATAAAACAAAAGTATGCAATTCTGAGTCAAATTTTATTTCATATTTATCAAATGAATGGGGATATAATGTTTCTAAAATTAATGAAATGGTTTTATACTTTAAAACAAATTCATTTAGTTACGAAATTATTGAACAACTAGCGACATCCTTAAACGAAAATTATTTAAACACAAACAATACACTATTAAAAATAATTAATGATATGTATTCAAAAAATTTGATTAGTTTTAAGTTAGACAGTTCAAAAGATATTTTAAGATTTTTTAAGTCGAATTGTTCCAATTTATTAACAAATTCTGATTGGTATGAAAATTTATTGTTTGATGAAAAAAAGGCTTTGTTAAATATAGCATTCTTAATATCAGCTATCGACGGTAACACTAATGATGAAATGCTATTGTTGGAGAGCTATATTAACTCAACATTTGGTGG
Source organism: bacterium (assembly GCA_029571125.1). Lineage (GTDB taxonomy): Bacteria > Muiribacteriota > UBA9980 > UBA9980 > UBA9980 > UBA9980. Next base: position 12,637 of record JAKPTH010000581.1, on the reverse strand, counting down.
ATACACTACATTCAAAGAAGCTGCAAAATGTAGTCTTGATGAATCAATTTATATTTTGAAAAATTCTGATTATAAAAATGAAATTATTGCTCTTTTTGAACAATTAGTTAATGCTGATAATTTCATAGATGTAAGAGAAACTGAATTGCTTAGCCGCATTAAATCGGAATTTAATTTATAAACATGTTAACCTCAATATTGTAACTAATGACAATAATAAATTGTTGAAGGCTTTTGAAATTTCTAAAAATCTGATTTAAGATATTTTTTGAAAACAATATGTTATTATTAAATGAAACAGGACAATATAAAACATTAAAGTTTCAACCATTTTTCCATGAAGTAATAGCTAAAAAAATAGGATTTCACATATATTACTTTTTGCGTTACTATTATTCATTCATCACGAGTTCGGTGTCGTTATTACTTGAATAAAAACAAATGGCTGCATTTTTATAACCTTTCATTGTTACGAAGTTGAATCCTCCTCCAATAAGTGCCCCAACTCCTAACGGGATCAGTTTTCCAAGAGCTATGCCGCCCCTTTTGCTACCATATTTTGTTACAATTGTTGTTCCGATTTTTTGATTGATTTTTTTAAAAATATCACCTGAGATATTTTTAAACTGAGCTAGGGCTATTTTTGTCCCGAGCCTTGCTGCTGCTTCTTTGGCCGGAGTTAAGACGCCGCACCACATGCCAAGGACTTTAATAAAATTTTGGTTGAATTCGCTCTCTATATCACGGCCGAAGATAAGGGCGATACCAAATGTCATCGAGGCCATCCATCTAAGCATCAGTGCAAGGTCTGTAGCTATTGCGCCACCTTCGATAGCAATCTGGGCCACCGTGCCAAACCCGGGAATGGCTCCAGGTAAAGCGCTTGCTGCACCAAAGGCAGCGTATTCCAAACATATCCAGTCTCCGAATTTATGTGCCATCTCATCGTTACCAATTCCATTGTTAGCTCTTTTAAATTCGTCAACATCCTTCTTTAAATCATTGAATGAAGGTGCGAAAGTAAGCGTAAGTTTCATAATGTGATTTTCGAGATTCATAAGGTTCATCTTCCTTTTGATAGAATAATAATGTGAATAAAATTTATTTTAAAAATCGATTCATAATTTTTTGCTTTCTTGAATAACTTATTCTATTTTTCTTCTTTTAAAATTTCATCCTCATACAACTCATTTAGCGTTTTAACTATAATTTTTTCAGCGCCCCACAGCCGGCGGACATTTTGCGGATCGATTATCCTGCAGTGGCCGGTGAGTTTATTCTGCTGCAATCTCCAGCCCGAAGATTCGCAGATGTCGTCCCAGAAGACTTTACCGCCGCGGGTTTTTGATTTAAGATTAGCGAGGCTGGCGGCGGTGAATAGTTTTTCCCTTAAATATTCGTCGTTTATTATATAGTTAAACTTTTCGCGGAGCGTTGCGGTTGAAGATTGCTGACGGACTGGTTGCGGCGTTTCGGTTTCTTCGGGGCCGAATTTGCCGTTGATGCACCACTCGATGAAGTGTTCGCAATTATTGACGAGAAGGTTCCAGCCCGCTTCGCCGACTCTCGAGCGCGCCCGTTCGATGGATTCTTCGCGCGAAAATTTGCGCGTTTCGTGTTTTCTTATGTATATTTTTTTGGAGATGAAACCGCGTGATGGAGCGTCTTCGGCGAATTCCTGGATGGGTACCTCTATTATGCCTTTATCTTTGCCTTTTTTATAATGGATGACTTTGCCGTCGCCGGAATAAAGCCCGTGGTGGGTGAGGATGCCGTATGTAATATAAAGATGGTCGCCGGGAACCAGCTTTCCCGACATTTCAAGCAGCGAGGCGCGCTCGCCTTCCTCACAACAGCGGTTTAAAATATTTTCAATGCTTGCCGCGTCAAGAAAATTGTTGAAAACGGAGCCTAATTTATCAATAGAAATTTTCATACTGTTTGATTCCTTGACCGTTTATTTACTAAAGATCTTATGAACCGGATATCCTTGAGGATAAGCTTAAATTAACATATTAAAACGCGAATGTCAACGAAATCTTTATAAGAAAGTTATAAAAAATTTATATTTATTAATGCTTCGTAATATTATTAAAAAGCTTTCCTGGAAAGATAATGTCAAATATCATTTTCAAAATATTGCCGTCTGGTTTAAGCGCGGCATCGCATTTAGAGCATTTTAGCTCTTTGGTGACCGAACATAGGCCGCAGTAGCGGTAAGTTTTTTTGCATTTTTCACAGGCGTAGCGGCGCACCGATCCGGCCGGAACGAATGCGTTGCAGGAAGGGCATATTTCGTTGTGCGCAATGATATTATTCATGATAACGCCACCTTTTTTAAGTTATTGATTTTTTTAGCAGCTATAGAGCGCCGGCCTCTTTTGGCCTAATGCCTCATTAATCTTAAAAGCGAAAATGACAGTCCTAACCTTTTGAAAGGATTCATCCAGTATCCGATCGCCTTTACCGTAAAGTAAATGAAAAATACTAACAGAGACAGTGTGACGGCTTCTTTCACAAGAAGGCCGGCTGGAAAAATTGCGGCAATCGCTTGCCATGGTTTTAATCCGCCGCTTATAAAGTAGAGCGCCGCGTGAAAAACCGCCAAGAATATTGTGTAGATAATAAAAATGGAGTATTTCATAAAAACTCTCCTTTCAAAAGTATTGTTAAAAACTCATGCCAGAGACTTTACTCGAAAATTTGGTTTTTAAATAAAGCCGCTTTTGCATTCTTCTTAATTTTATTATAAGCTTTTTGAGTTATAATTTGTAGTGAACAAAATAAAAAAGATTTTCCGGGGTTAAATGCCGAAAAATCTCTTTAAATTAGGAGTTTATATAAAAATAAACGTCGATCGATGGAACAAGTCCTGACTTTTTGGCGCTTGCGGGTAAACGGATTAAGCGTTATTCCGATGGATCGTCGAGCGACTAATTATTTAATGTTATTATGGTCGAAATAATAAATTTTGCCAATTCGTAATTTCGTTCTAAAATTATTCTTCTATCGTCGGCCGCTTGGCATCGATCCCGATATGGAAAAAACCGAAAATATACGTCAGTTAAAGCCGATTGACCAGGCGCTTTCCATAAAACCATAATGTAAACTTGCCATCGAGCCATTATTGCAGCGCAGACGCGCGCATGCGCGCGTCTGCAAAGAAAAAACAAAGAAAAAACAGAGAAGAGAAAGAAGAAAAGGGATTTGAGAAACTGAGGAAAATAGAAGAATATAGAAAAGAATTTGCGGCACGCAAGAAAAGAGCATAACGAATTTAAAGTGCCGGCGGAAAAGGCGGCACTTCACAGATATAAAGCGTCAGGCTAATTTGGGGTTGGAAGGGATTTTAAGGGAAGGGAGGGGCCATTCGGCACCTCGCCTTCCCTTATCTAAATTGAAATGCGCGAAAAGCGCATCTATAAAAAGTTTGACAAGTAAAATAAGGTGTGCTAGAATAACTTAAAATAGAAAAGCGGGCGCGCCGCATGCCGCGGGCATAAACGGCACGGGCGGCCGCAGAAGGTTGAGATAAAAACATATGCGATTATCCGGCCACAGGGGGTAGATATGAGTGAAAACAGCGGCGTGGTAGCCACGGGCCATAAAACGGCCCCGTTGAACACATGGGACAAAATCATCGCTCAGATTACGGCTTCGAGAAACGAAGCGGATATTGAAAAGAAAATAGACCTCATTATCGAACTGCTGGTTAATATAAGGCTGCTTGACAAAGAAGACAGGATCTTCGACGCGAGGGACGCCAAAGGCAACATAGAAGACATTTACAGGCGGGTGCTCGAGGAAACCAGGCTCACGCTCGATTCCATGGAGTCGCCGTCCGGCGAATATATTTATTATTTCAGGGAGCTTTTGAAAAAGCTTCCGATCAGAAGCGGCGGGGACATAATCGGCGACATAAGAAGCGCAGCCGAGCATTTTGAAGAAAGCCGCGACGGCGACGATCCGATGCTTTCCTTCGCCAGCGATCTCAGAAAAGAAGTACACAGAAAGCTCTCACCCAGAATTCTCACCAAATACATCAGGCCTTATTTAGATTTCGTTCGCGGCGGCGATTCCGGCGCGATCGCCGCTTCCGGATACATGGCTCTGGCGGCCACTTTCGATCCGAAGTCGGAGCCGGCCGAATTTATCGAGCTGGCGGAGGAGATGGAGAAAAACCTCTCTTACCTCTGGGATTATAACAAAGGCGACATTACAGAGGTTAAAAAGAACCTGGAAGCGCGTCTCGATCTTTTTGAAAAGTGCTTCCTGCGAAAGGAAATGGAAACATTTCTCAATATATGCGCCGAACCGTTCATCAAAGAGACCGACAACCTCGTGGACTGCCTGAAACGCCTTACCAGCTTCAAAATGCTGCTTAAAAAATCTTATTTTGAAAAAAGGATCGGGCTTTTCGACTACCTCAACGTCGATCTTTACATCGGCCGGCTGGTATTTATTTTTACGAACGATCTGACCAACAGCCATTATGAACCCGTTACTTTTTCAAACGTGAAAAAGTGCGTCAACCTCATCAAAGAATTTATAGGCCTGCTCAGCCTTAAGGGCATCCTTCCCGAAAAAAACGACAATCTCATAAGAGACCTCAATGAAATATCCGAAATGGAAACCATAGACATTTTAAGGACGAAACGCATGGTGGAAAGCGTTTCTGTCGAGCTGCAGAAGTTTTTGCGCAAAAACATCGTATTCAGGGTCAGCCAGGCGCTCAACAACGTTCTGGAAGCTTATAAAATACCGACTTCAAACCTTTCGCCTATTAAAGACCGATTTTTCAATAATTTCATACGCACCACTGAATTTCACGCTGTAAGCGAGTTCATTGAAAAGATTATAATCTTTTTAAACCGCGAGCTGGCGGCAAAAAGCGTTGAAAACAGCCTTTACGGAAAATACAAGGTGGCCGAAATGCCGAAGGCCGGCGCGAACTGCGAAGCCTTTATCGCTGCCACGTGGACTGAAACTCCCGACTGCATAAGGCCTTTTCTCGGCGGCAAGGGCAACGGCATAATCGATATGAACAATCTCGGAATAGCCACTCCGCCGGCCTTTATTCTCGGCCTTCCTATCTGCCGTGAAATGCTGGAAGAAAAAAACGACAAAACCGCTTTCAGGGCGGCCGTAAAAAAATTCGTCGGGCAGCTGGAGGAAAAAACCGGTAAAAAGCTGGGCTGCGTAAAAGACCCGCTGCTGGTATCAGTAAGGTCGGGAACGACCGTTTCGCTGCCCGGTTCCATGTGCACCATTCTCAACACGGGCATCACGCCGCAAATAAGAACGGCCCTGGCGGCTTCGTACGGTGAAGTTTTCGCCTCCAGCGTCTATTACAGGTTCCTTAAAAACGCTCTTGTGGCGCTCGAAATTATTCCGCTGCGCGAAACCGGCTCGACGGCGGAATCTATAGAAGCCGCCGAAAAGCTGGCCGTCGAAAAACTGGGAGATTCGTTTCTCACGGACGCTTTTGAGCAGCTCGTTATCTGCATCGAACTGGTTTTCGCTTCCAGCAAATCGGAAAGCGTCAGGGAATACCTGCGCGAACTTTCGATAGAAGTAGTTTACGGCACGGCGGTTACCGTGCAGCAGATGGTTTTCGGCAACAAGAACCACGACTGCCTCAGCGGCGTTCTCTTTACTAGAAACCCTATAAGCGGAAAAGATGAACTATTCGGCGAGTACAAGGAAATGGCGCAGGGCGAAGACGTGGTAATGGGCAATATCGTCACAAGGCATATAGCTTCTATTCCGGGGCATATAAAAGAAGGCCTGACGCGTTATAAAGAGATATTGGAGCGCGAATTAAAGCATGAGCTCGATATAGAGTTCACGGTCGAAGACGGCAAGCTTTACCTTTTACAGACCAGGCGCGCGACTGTCAGCGCCTATGCGAAAGTGGTCATAGATACCGATTTTATGAAAAAGGGCATTATATCCGCCGGCGAATTCCGGCGCCGCATGGAGCGCATGTGCGCCACGAACGCTTTCATATCGGTGCCGTGGGCCGATACGGAGCTGCGCGAGTGGAAGCCCCCGGTGGGAACGGGTGTTCCAATCAACCACGGCACGGCCTGGGGCACGCTGGTTCTGACCCGCGAAAAACTCGACGAGCAGAAGGCGAAGCGTGAAAACGTGATTTACTTCGCCCAGAATACGAACCCTTCGGATTTTTATATCATCAACAATTCGCACGGCATCGTCACTGTTTTTCCGGGAAGGACCTCGCACGCCGCTATCACCTCGATAACCCTCAACAAGCCCTGCGTGGTAGGCTGCGCCAACGCCGTAATAGACCTGGAGCGTAAAACCGTTACGTTCAAGGGAGAGACCGATACGGTCCTTAAAGAAGGCGAAATGGTGACGCTCGACGCCAACGGCGGATGCCTTTTCAGGGGCACGGTCCCGCTGACGAACAGCTTCATTAAAACGCAGGCGATTCTCGACGCGGTAAACTCATCCATGAAGCCTGATGAAGCCGCCGAAAAAGTTGAGCGTATCCTGCGCGAAAAGATGCTGACTCTGGAAAAAGAAATGGGGGCGCGCAAAAAAAGCGTCTCCGGAGTCTCCAAAAACGAGCTGGCCGGTAAAAATGTTCTGGTGCGGCTGGATTTGAACGTTCCGTTTTCGAAGGGCGAGATAACTAATTCGGCCAGGATAGAAGCGGCCGTTCCCACTATAAAGTATCTGCTGGAAGCCGGCGCTACGCCAATATTATGCTCGCATTTCGGCGAGCCCGACAAGCAGGAGAAAAAGGGCAAATCCCGCGAAGAAATATACCATGAATACAGCCTCAAACCCGTGGCCGAATATATAAATAAACGCTTCGGCAACGTGGTGTTCCACAAAGACAGCATAGCGTCTTCGGGCGTTCTTATTAATAAGCAGGATATCGTACAAGGCAAAGTGAATATCATAGAAAACCTGCGCTTCGCCATAGGCGAAAAAGAAAATGACACTGTATTCGCGAGAGGGCTCGCCGGATTGTCTGACGGAATATTCGTCAACGACGCTTTCGGAACCTGCCATCGAAACCACGCTTCCATAACGGGCGTGACGAAACATGTAAAAATGAAGCTGGCCGGATTTCTAATAGAAAAAGAGCTCAAATACCTCGGCGGCGCTATCGCCGACCCGCAGCGGCCTTTCGTGGGCATAACCGGCGGCTCTAAAATTTCGAGCAAACTCGGCGTCATCGAATCGCTCCTTCAGAAGATAGACCTTCTGATAGTGGGCGGCGGCATAGGATATACGCTGTTAAAGGCGACCGGATTCGACGTTCAAAAATCGCTCGTGGAAGAATCCATGCTCGAAACTGCGAAAAAGCTTATGGACAGATACGGCAATAAAATAGTGCTGCCGAGGGATTTCGTCATTACCGATAAGTTCGACTTCGCCGGCCAGAAAGTCGGAAATCTTGAAAGGGACGTAAAAACTATAAAAGAAGGCTGGGAATCGTTCGATCTGGGCAGCGAGTCTATAGACCATGCTCTTAAAATACTGGGCGGCGCGAAGACGATTCTCTGGAACGGCCCGATAGGCGCGTTCGAAATCAAGGAAGGCTCGGCGGGGACGATGAGGCTGGCGGCCGAACTGGCTAAGATGGCTGAAAACGGAAAGATCGTAATAATAGGCGGCGGCGATTCGGCGGTGGCTGTAACTCTCGCCGGAGTGGAAGATAAAATGACGCACGTATCCACCGGCGGCGGCGCGAGCCTCGAATTTCTCGAAAGATTGACGCTGCCCGGGATTTCGGTGCTCGATTCCGAGTAGGGCGCTTCTAAATTTAAAGGCTCCGCATTCCGGCGGCGGCATAGCGCGAGAATTGAAAGCGGTCGTTCAAGAGCCTTCAGTGCATGAATAACCTGGCTATCGATTACGGCGTCATAAAACCGTATTCGCAAGGCGATCGAAATTTTAAATTACGCGAAATCTTTCGACTTGAACGCGACCCGATAAAATTCGCATACAAAAGAAAAGGGGCTTCAGATGATAGAATACGATAAAATATACATCAGAAATATAGGCCTTTTTACCGAAGCGGAACAGCGAAGGCTAAAAAACGCCGTCGTAGCGGTGGCTGGCGTGGGCGGGGTCGGAAGCTATCAGGCGGTCGCGCTGGCGCGCCAGGGCATAGGGGAATTGAGGATAATGGACCCCGGAACATTCGACGAACCTGATTTGAACCGGCAGTATGGCGCAATGATAAGCACGCTCGGTGAAAATAAGGCCGCCGCCACGGCGAAAATTTTAAAAGACATAAATCCCCATATGAAAGTGAAAACTTATACCAGGGCCGCTGAAACTGTCGGGGAAATAGAGGAATTCATTAAAGGCGCGGACATCGTTATAGACGCGATAGACTATGCAGGCTTTAATCATAAGCAGCTTTTGCACGAGCGGGCGCGGGCGGGCGGGCAGTATGTGGTTTCGTCGCCGATTCCCGGCTTCGGGGCGTCATTGATGATATTTTCGCCTTCGGGAATGACCATGGAAGACTATTACGGCGCGCCGGCCGATCCGGCTCTTTATAAAAACTTTAAGCTCTCGATGGAAAAGATCATGCCGGCCGATAAAATAACTCAATTTTACAGGGATTTCGAAGCGGGCCGCATCGGATATCTTTCGACTAACGGGGCGTCGGCTCAGCTTTCGGGCGCCATCACGGGTCTGGAGATAGCGCTTATTATTACCGGCAAAAGAAAAAAAGAAGATCTGGTAGTGGTTCCCGATGTCATATACGTGGATCTTTTCAGCCGCAATTATTCGGTATTCAATCCATTCCGTTCGAGCTGTGCGACACCGCGGCAATTACTCTTAACGGCGGAATGAATATCGGCCGCCGAAAGGGAATCGATGAGCGAAATGATAAACGCCGCCGGGAAACCTCAAAAACTTTTAGAAATGGGTCTTCTCGACGAGATCATAGATATATGCTCGCTGCGGGCTAAAATCTCAGAAATTTTAAACGGCCTGCCGCCAAAGATAGCGGGCGGCGGCAATCCTATTTTGCTGGTTTGAACGCGGCCCGGCCTTTTGGGGATATTTTTCCTTTTTCGCTCAGAAGGCCGTTCAATAACACGTCCGATATCGTTTTAACGCAGTCTTCGTATTGCAGGCTTTTTAGCTGGCGCTTGAAAGGCCCCTCCTTGAATATAGCCAGAGACAGAATGGAAAGCAACGTGAATATGGCGGTTTCTTTATGATTGCGGCCGCGAAATATTCCTTTTTTGGAATATTTTTCGAAAATATTTGCCATGCCGGAAACGCTTCTGTAAAATTCGCCGTAGAAAAAATCGCTGAGTTTCGCGGAATGGATTGATTCGTTTATAAAAAGCATTACGAGCTTAAAGTCGCGCGCGATGAATTTAAACGATTCGCGGCATATTTCTTCGAAAATTTCAGCCTCGGGAAGGCAGCCCTTGCTTTCGACGAAGTCTTCGATCGGTATGTGGTCCATGCGCTTGAAAGTTTCTTTTAATATTTCGGCTTTGTTTTTAAAATAAAAATATATGGTTTCGGTAGAAACTCCTGCTCTGGCGCCTATTTCCCGTATCGTGGCGCCGGGATAGCCTTTTTTCGAAAAAACTTCGATGGCGGCTTTTAAAACGGCGTCTTTTTTTTGGGGATTTTCACTTTTTATAATGCGGCGTTGCATACTATTCCCTTCTTTCTGATTTTAGAACAAGCGTTCTTAAATTACTTTAACATTTATAAATTTAAAAGTCAACTTGAATTTCAAGAAAAGCTAATTATGAACAATAATTCATTTTATTTTTAAAAATGTCATTAAAAATACTAAATGTTGGAGGTATTATTGACGATAAATTGAACGCATGTTCATAAATTTGTTGACAATTTTATGGTTTTTTGGTAGAATAAAAGTAAATAGAACAAGCGTTCGAACAACAAACAATAAAGCATTAAGGAGCAATAACCATGAAGAAAAGCGTTTTCTTGATCACAGCCGTTTCGTTGATTATTTTTATGGCAGCAGCGGCCTACGCCGACGGAAACGAAATCATAATTTACGGAACTACAATGCCTTTCACCAGAGCCGTCATTTCGACTAAAGTGCCGGGCACCATAGATTTCTTGCCGGAAATCGAGGGCGTCAGGGTTAAAAGCGGCGAAGTCATTATAATGATAAATAAAAAAGATTTCGAACTTACGGCCAACGTTCTTAGAAAACAGGTGAAGCTGGCCGAAATATCGAGCGCTCACGCTTCGGCGGAAAGTAAAAGAATGACCGACCTTTACAGCAGAAACGCCACTTCCGCTCAGGCCAGGGACAACGCGGTATTTTCAAAGGATTCGGCTTACGCTTCGCTCGAGCTTACCAGGTCGAACCTGCGCATCGCCGAAAAGACTATCGAAGACGCCTCTATCATAGCCCCTTTCGACGGAATAATATCCAAAAAATATTTTAACGCGGGCGAATATGTAGACAAGGGAAAACCGGTCGTTGAAATAGTGAACATAGACACCATAAAAGCTCATTTCAAGGTCCCGGAAAAATTCATAAATAAAGTGAAGATCGGCGGCAAAATAAAAGTCACGCTCGAGCACTGCCCCGAAAACGTTTTTTCGGGCGAGGTGTACGCGGTAAATCCGATGGGTGACAGCGTGAACCATTCCTTTGAAATAGTAGTAACCATAAAGAATTTAGACCACGCAATAAAAGCGGGCATGTTCATTAAGGGAGTTTTGACTCTTAACGCCGGAGCCGGGCCGGATGAGAAGGCGATAAGCCAGAATATACCGGAAAATCAGAAGAAAACAATCCGCCGGTAGGCGTTTTAAAGAGGAAGGATTTTTAAATGATTTTATCTGAAGTTAGCATAAAACGGCCCGTTTTTATAACCATGGTCACCGCAGTACTGGTGCTTTTCGGCGCGATCAGCTACGGCAAGATCGGCGTCAACCTGTTTCCCGACATAGAAATGCCTATGGCCACCGTCGTCACCGTGCTCAGGGGCGCCTCGCCGGAAACGGTGGAAATGAAAGTCACCGACAAGATAGAAGAAGCGGTCAATACGATTAACGGAGTTAAAAAGGTCACTTCGTATTCCCTTGAAAACGTGAGCCAGGTCGTCATAGAATTCGACCTCGATAAAAAAATAGATATAGTCGCCCAGGACGTGCGGGACAAGGTTTCCGGAATAAGGTCGACCCTGCCTCTCGATATCGAAGAGCCTATAATAGAAAAAATAGACGTCGGCGCCGCGGCCATCATGTCGGTCGTTTATTCGGCGAAAACGCCTATAGGCGAAACAACCAGGTACGCCAAGGACGTAATCAAGGAAAGGCTCCAGAAAGTCCCCGGCGTGGGATCGGTAAAGATCATCGGCGGCCTCGAAAGGCAGATAAGGGTATGGGTTTCAACTGAAAAGATGCTGCAGCACGGAGTTACCATAGAAGACGTAAAACGCGCGCTGACTACGGAAAATGTCGAAATCCCAGGCGGAAAGCTCGAAACGGGCAACCGCGACATAGTGGTGAAAGTCAAGGGCGAGATCGAAAATTTCGAAGAGTTTAAGGACCTTTACATCGGCTATAAAAACGGATACGCCGTGACTCTCGGCGATGTCGCCAGGATCGAAGACGGCCTCGAAGACCGCGTGAATTACGCCACTTTGAACGGCGTTGAAGCGGTTTCGCTGCAGATAAAAAAGCAGAGCGGCACCAATATAGTAAAAGTTGCCGACGCCGTGAAAGCCGAGATCGAAAAGATAAGAAAGAGCCTCGAACCCGGTTCGGAACTCAAGGTGGTCGCCGATTCGTCTAAATTCGTAAAACTTTCATTCAACGAAGTGCTTTTCCACCTGTTTTTCGGAGGCGGCCTTGCCATAATAATAGTTTTCGTATTTCTGAGGAACATAAGGACCACTCTAATATCGGCTGTCGCGCTGCCTACTTCGGTAATAACAACTTTCGCGTTCATGAAATACCTCAATTTCACTTTCAACAATCTCACGATGCTCGCCCTTTCGCTTTCTATAGGGATGCTTATAGACGACGCGATCGTCGTGCTTGAAAATATATACCGTCACCAGGAAGAAGAAGGCAAGGAACCTATAGAAGCCGCGGCGGTGGGTACGGAAGAAATCGGGCTGGCCGTTCTGGCAACTACTTTCGCTATCGTGGCCGTATTCGTGCCGGTGGCTATAATGGAAGGCATAATTGGAAAGTTTTTTTACGAGTTCGGCATGACCGTCACGTTCGCCGTTCTGGTATCGCTTTTCGTATCGTTTACTATGACTCCGATGCTGTGCTCGCGCTATATGAAACTGGTTAAAACGCACGGCGCGATGTATAATTTCGTCGAAGCGATATTAAAATCCATTGAAAACGTTTATGTATCGCTGCTTAAATTGAGCTTGAAGTTCCGGATGACGGTAATTATAATTAGCGTCGTCATGCTTGCGGCGAGCCTTTACAGCACTAAATATTTAAAATCGGAGTTCTTGCCCAAACAGGACAAGGACCAGTTCAACGTAGTCGTTGAAACGCCGACGGGCTCTTCCATAGAATATACGGCAAGCGCCGTGGCGACGATAGAAAATATACTTAAAAGCGACAAGCGCATCGTCTCGTTTTTTTCTACAATAGGCGCCGATTC
>JAKPTH010000543.1 GCA_029571125.1 bacterium | reverse complement strand
GGTATTCGACTGCGGCAAGGTTATAGAACGTGATGAAAACGGCCTGCCGCTGAAAATGTTCGGCACGCATACCGATATCAACGAGCGAAAGCGCTCTGAAGAGGCCTTGCGGGAAAGCGAGAGCAGGTTTTCGTTATTCATGGATTATTTACCGGCCTGTGTTTTTTTAAAAGACAAAGACTTCAGGACTATATTCGTAAATAAATATATGGATGATATTTTTGGAGCTTCAAAATGGATGGGGAAAAATATGCTCGATATTTTTCCTGATGAATTCGGGCAAAAATTGCTTTCTGAAGATATGGACGTTTTGAAGAAGGGTTATCTGAAAATTGAAGAAAGAATTCCTCACCTCGATGGAAATATCCATGATTATGAAACGCAAAAATTCGTTATACATAGAGCGGGCCAGGATCCTCTTATAGGCGGGATTTCAATAGATATCTCAGAAAGAAAGCTTGCCGAGGAAAAAATCAAAACGCTTCTCGCTGAAAAAGAGCTTTTGCTCAGAGAAGTTCATCATCGAATAAAAAATAATATGAATACCGTCGCCGGCCTTATGACCATGCAGCTGGAAACGTTGAAAGAACCTTCTGCCGTGGCTGCGCTTAAAGACGCCAGAGGCCGCGTGCAAAGCATGATGATATTATATGATAAACTATACAGATCGGATGATTTCAGCTTGATATCTTTCAAACAATATTTTACGCCTTTAGTTGACGAAATTATAAGTAATTTTCCAAATAAAGAAATAGTAAAAACAGAAAAAAATATCGATGATTTTGTCATCGATGCAAAAAGGGTATATCCTCTTGGAATCATTATAAATGAACTTCTTACGAATATTATGAAATATGCGTTTACCGGTCGAACCAATGGCTTGATAAATTTCACATCCGCCGTATCTGGCGATCGCGTAATTATATCAATTTGCGATAATGGTGTTGGAATTGCTGAATCCGTAGATATTTCGACATCCGATAGTTTCGGTTTGCAGCTCGTGGAACTGATGACACGCCAATTGCGAGCTACCGCGAAAATAGAACGTCAAAAAGGAACAAAATTTATTCTTGAATTTGATTTATAATTACCTTTGATTACGAAATAAATTTGGAAGCACGCGCTATAAATTGAATTTTATAATGAATTTAGTGCCTTTACCTCGTAAGATATTTATTTCGCCTTGCAGCTGTTTTGTCATCACGTCCAGAAGCTGAAATCCAAAGCTTTCCGATGTCGCGACATCAAAGGATTCGGGGATGCCGATTCCGTCATCTGAGATAGCAACCGTAACGAGGTTATCGGATGCCGCGGCGGATATCGTTATTAACCCGCTGTCACGGCCGGCGAAAGCATATTTCATTATATTCGTGATAATTTCGTTAACCATGATTCCCAGAGCGGATAATCTTTTAGCGTCTATCATAAAATCGTCGATGTTTTTTTCTATTTTTACGATTTTACTGTTCGGAAAATTTTCGACGATTTCGTTTGCCAGGGGCGATAGATAATCTTTAAACGATATTTTTTCCACGTCGCTGGCTCTATAGAGCTTATCGTATAATATCATCATGCTGTTCACGCGGCTTATAGCGTCGTTTAAAGCCTCGATGGCCGAGTGATCTTTTAAAGTCTCTTTTTGTAACGTCATGATCCCTGCGACGGTGTTCATATTGTTTTTAATACGGTGATGCACTTCTTTGAGCAGGAGTTCTTTTTCGGCGAGGAGGGCGTTAACTTTTGATATATTAAGTTTTAATTGATCGTTTTTGACGCTGAGAGCATGATTCATATAAAACATTTGTATGTCTTTTTCTATAGTATCGCGAAAGCTGAGAATTAATTGGTTATGTATTTCCGAATATTTATTTTCTTTATTGTCGAGAACGCATATTGTGCCGAATGGCGTATTGTCGGGCAACGTGATAGGAAAGCCCAGATAGGATATCATATTTAATTTTACGTCGGGATTGGTTTTCCAGTGTTCGTCGGAAAGGGCGTTAGGAACATGCAGCATTTTATTGGTTTTTATAACCGTTTCACAGTATAAACCGGAATCTTTTAGATGCTCTTTATCGCCGGGCTTGTAAGGATTATTTTCGGTTTGGCTCGAAAGGAAAACGGTAATATCCGAATCGACTATACGCATTATAAGGCTGGCGGGCACGTTCAAAATTCTGGCTATAATATCGAGAATTTTTTGCCATTTATCTTTCGTGTCTTCGGAAATTTTCAATTGAATTGATTTTTGTTCCTTGTCAATCATTTGCATTCCTTTTATGTAATCACTAAAATAATTTTACAAGAGTATTCTTAAAAAATCAAGTAAATTTTGACAGAAATTTCGACTGATTTTGTTTTCATTCACGTTATTTTTTTTTATGATTTTTGTGTTACTTAGAATTTCAGCCGGCAGTTTAGGGCAGGGCGCCAGACAAATTTTTTCGGGGACTCGTTCAAAAATCCCTCCAGGATTTTTGCCGCTCGTGCTCAGCGGCCGCACGCTGATGCCGTCCGTGGCGCGTGCGGCATTAGGGCTTCCGTGCCCCGACCTCTCGCCCATCCATGGCTCCGGATCAGCATCTTGCCCGACAGACATGGATGTCTTAGTGCCGCCGATGCCATGGATGGCAAGGAGGCGGCCCTCAAAAATTTTGTCTGGCCCCTGCTGTACTCTTAAAACAACTTAAAAAAGGGTGATTAGCTTTAGTGCTAATAATAAAACTTGATGCTGACTTACCAGCAGGCCATTATTGCAGCGCAGACGAGCGCGTGCGCGCGTCTGCAAACAAACCGAAGGCAGTGAAAAGATTTGAGAAAATTACCGAAAAAAGCAAAACATAATTAAAGATTGGGCAGAAAAGCTAGCACTTAGCAAAAATAAAGCGTCAGGCGAATAAGGGGTTGGAAGGGATTTTAAGGGAAGGGAGGGGCCGTTGGCACCTCGCCTTCCCTTATCAAAAAAAATTAATTACATTCATCCGCGCGAGCGAAACCAGTCCGATAATTTTATCGTTCCACAAAATACATTGCCATTGCGCCTTTGCCTTTGATTTCCACCGTGCCTCTGTTTTCACAATTATATCTGTTCTTTAAAAGTTTATACGTGGATTCGGAAATATTTACTTTACCGGCGGCGCCGTTGGATTCCATGCGGCTAGCTATATTGACCGAATCGCCCCAGATGTCGTAAACCATCTTTTTGCGTCCGAGAACGCCTGCGATTACGGGCCCCGAATGAATGCCGACGCGGATTTCAAGCGCGAGGTTGTCTTTATTCTTGAGCCTTTCGGCGATAAAATCTCTCATGGCGAGGCCCATTTCCACTGCGTCGAAGGGGCTGGTTTCGCTTGATTCGGGGACTCCCGCGACGGCCATATAGGCGTCGCCGATGGTTTTGATTTTTTCCACTTTATATTTTTCACAGAGCCCGTCGAAGAAAGCGAATACTTCGTTGAGTTCGCGCACGAGCTTTTGCGGCGTGGAGCTTTCGGAAAGATTTGTGAATCCCTTGAAATCGGAAAATAAGATCGTCGCCATGGCGTATTCTTCGGCGATGGTCTGATCGGGATTATCCATCAGGCGCCTGGCGATCTTCTGCGGCAGCATGTTTTTGATAAGCGCTTCGCTCTTTTCCTTTTCGGTTTCCAGCATTTTTTTAGATTCGGCCAGTTCGGCCGTGCGTTCGTTTACTTTTTCTTCCAGACCGGCGTTGGTTTTTTCAAGGCTGTGAAGCGTGTCTCTAAGTTTTTGCGCCATGGAATTAGCCGAAGCGCATATGACGGAGAATTCTCCGCCGGCGCCGCTTTCAATGGGCTGTTCAAGCCTGCCTTCTCCGAAAGTATTCAGGCCTGAAGCTATAATTCGGAGCGGGTTTATAAAGTAAGATTTTATTATCATAAACGAAATCAAAAGCAGGGCGAGCGTCAATGAAAGTGAAAAATAAAGATAATTTTCTATATTGGTTGCAAATGAACAACGCGTGCAGTCGATTATTTTATCGATAGTTTCCTGATGGCGTTTTTCTATAATATTGACGGCCTTCATGAATTCGTCGATATAAGTAGTGTACTCTATCACTATATCCATGCCGTTGAACTTGCCCCAGTGCTGGTAAGCGTATTTTTTATTATATTCAGCCGGTATGGAAGCGTCTTTGAACGTGGCGGTCTGTTCGTAATAAATGCCGCCGGATTCACGGTTTACCCAGCGGCTTATAAATTTTTCGGTCTGCTGCTTTTCGCGGTCGGCCGGGCTTAATTTTTTGACGAGTTCATAGATGTCGGTACCGACTATGGATTTTTTATTATGTACGGCAAGCACGAGTTTTGGGCCGTCATAAATCGATACGGTAACGTAGCCGTATTTAGTCATGCCCGAATCGGCGTTAATGAAAAGGTCCTGATATTCTTTGCTGTTGATGCAAAAATCGATGAGTTTAGAAGGCTCTTTAATATCTTTAAGTTCCGCGCGGTCTTTCAAAAAATTAAGCTGCCCGAAATATATGCGTTCCACAAGGACTTTGATATATCGCTCGCTCATCAGTTTTAAATTGGCGCTCACTATATTTCTGACGCTTTCCACGGAGCTTTTGGTTATTTCGGTAATATTAAGTTCAAGCTCGTTGTAATTGGTTTTTTCAAAATAAAAATTGGCCGCGTAATTGACCGCCGAAATAAGCACGAGCAAAACAATAATCTTGAAATGTAGCTTTTGATAAAACTTAAGTCCTTTAAAGCTGTCGGAACCGTTTGAAACGCTCATAATCACTTCCGCTTTTCTGAAAATTTACCTTAATTAAGACGGAACGGGCATTTTATTTACGCCCGTTCCGCTTAAAAGTATATTGCCTTTATTTTTTAAAATTTAAATCTTTATTTTTTAACGAAAACCCGCATATGATGGCGATAGCCTTCGCAGAAATTTTCAAGAGTGGCTACAGGCGCTATCGAGCCGCAAAGCGTTTTTGCGTAAAATTTATAACGTCCGGGCACCACGTTGAGTATTTCCTGCGAGCAGGGCGCAACGCAGCCGGTGATTCCGCCGCCGAGGCTGTAATATATGCGGTACTCGGTATCGTTGGATATGATAACTTCGGAATCGGCGAGTCCGCAGATTTTTTCTTTTCTGAAGCATGAAGCTTCGCAAGGTGGAATATAGTAGCTGCGATCGCACGACGCCATGCGCGAAGGATATGTTCTATAAACTTCTTTTTTGCAGGGAACGTAATCGAATTTGCAGATATATTTCTGGCCGCTGACGGTTATGTTCCAGCTGTAATCGGTGCCTTTTTTAAAGCTCTGGCTGCCTTTTTTGAGAAGCCCGCAGTAATCGAAAGATTCAACGGTATATGAATATCTGGCTGGAGCCACGCAAACGGTTTCATCGCATAACGGCGCTACATTGAAGGAATAACATACCTGGCCGGCTTTATTGAACTTGACGGAGAGCCTGTGATTTGTATTGTTACGGACGGTAATTCTGCAATCCTGGGTTTGTTCGTCTTTTACGATATCGAGATCGCATTTAGGGGCCTTTACCATGAAATGGCAGTTGCAGTAATCGTTGTCGTTGTCGTATTTATCGCATGCATAAGCCGCCGTGAACAGCAAAAGGCTTAAAATATTAACGTACACAAAAATCGCCAAGAGTTTTTTCATGAACTTTACCTCCGATATTTTTGTGTTTTCAATGGAATATATTTTACATAAAAAGAAATTTTTAGTCAAGAAATAAATGCGGTTATGGTGCGGTTATAATTTATTCATTATATCGATCTTAACGCTGTCGGCCGGCCGCAGTTCATCGATTACGGCTTTAATCATCCTGGAGCGCGTTTCGGCCGAAGCCACGCTTTCAA
>JAKPTH010000539.1 GCA_029571125.1 bacterium | reverse complement strand
GGTGGACCTGCTGGCACGTTATGGCGGAGAAGAATTCGCCATAATACTTCCCTGCACGCCCAAGTCCGGCGCTTATGAAATCGCTCAGAGAATGCGCGAAATAATCGAAAAATCCGAATTCGTACTGAGCAACCAGCAGATCAGGATAACCGTTTCCATAGGCATATCGTCTTTTCCAGAAGACGCCTCGCTCCAGTTCGACCTCATCAGAAAAGCCGATATCGCTCTCTACCATGCTAAAAAAACAGGCCGCAACCGCGTTATATGCTTCGAACCGAATATAGCCGAAATTCACAGCACGATGTAGCCGCTTATATTTTTTAAAAAACGGCGGCCGTAATGTAAACATTAAGACGGCGGCGAATGAAATATTAGGAATTGTTAATATACTGGATTTTGTATTAGAGAAGGGAGTACGTTTGATGAAACTACAGGAATTTTACCGCTCGGCGGTGGCGCTGGGCATAGAATACGACCCGCGCGGCCCCGCCTGGGTTAAAAAAGCTCTGCAGCGGGCAAAAGACGAATACAACCGCATGACGACCGAAGAAAAGGTATGGGCGGGCAAAGAACATACTATAAATCCTTACGACGACACCAGGGTGCTGCACGGCGAGCCCGACGTGGATATAAAAAATAAAATACTCGTCGGAATCGATATAGGCATAGGCGAAATTCTCGTGGCCGACAAGCTCAGACAGCGCGGCAAAAAGATAGATCTCATAGTCGCGCACCATCCGGAAGGCAAGGCGTACGCCAAATACCATACGGTTATTCAAATGCAGGCCGAAATACTTCATAAATTCGGGATCCCCATAAATATAGCCGACGGGATACTTTCCGAAAAAATGCGCGAGGTCGAAAACCGGGCGCTGTTTTCTAATATCAACCGCGACGCAGATATAGCCGCGCTCCTTGATATTTCATTCATGTGCATACATACCCCGGCCGATAACGCAGTCACTACTTTTTTACAGCGCCTCGTAGATAAGGAAAAACCTGAAAGACTGACCGATATACTCGCGCTTTTAAAAACCGTGCCTGAATACAAGGAAGCGCTTAAGCGCCATTACGGGCCGAAAATTATGGTGGGAGATGCCGGGAGCCGCGCAGGAAAGATATTCGTAGATATGATCGGCGGAGAAGGCACGTCTCCGAAAATTTATGAAAAACTGGCGGCGGCCGGTATAGGAACGATTATTACGACATGCATGTCGGAAGAACATAGAAAAGAGGCGGCTGAAAACCATTTATCGGTAATAGCCGCGGGCACCATCGCTTCGGATTCGCTCGGATTGAACCTTATTTTAGACAAAATACTCGATCAGACCGAAATCGATGTCGTTGAATGCTCCGGTTTCAGAAGGTTTTCACACAAATAAGATGCAGGCATATAAAATATCTCTCGAATTCGACCGCGTTCTGGAGTCGATAGCCAATTATATCAAAACGGAACCCGGCAGAAATTTATTACTCAATATAAGCGATTGCGCGTCCGAAGAAGAAATACAAAAACGCTTCGCGCTTATCAGCGATATCCGGTTCCTGGCTAGTTACGATTCCAGGATCTATTTCGACAATATCGAAGACTACCGCGAAAACATTAGAAAACTCAAGATAGAAGGCTATTTCATAGAACCGGCGCTTTTATATAAAATAGCGCAGGCGCTTTTCACCATGACCGAAATACGCAGCCTCGTTTTCAAGCATCAGCAGAAATACAGGGTCCTGTGGGATTTCGTCAAGCACGTGCCCTCTTTTAAAAGCATTTATTCCGAAATTTTCCGTTCCATAGAGCCCGACGGCGCCGTTAAAGACGAAGCCTCGGCGAAACTGGCTTCGATCCGCCGCGAGATATCTTCGCTGATGGGAAAAGTGCAATCGAAGCTCAAGGAACTCATCAATAAGATAAAAGAGCGCTCTCCGATGCCTCAGGATTACGTCACCATACGCGAGGGCCGCTTCGTCATTCCGCTGCCGTCGTCCCTGCAGGACCGCGTCAAAGGCATAGTGCACGACTATTCGCAGACGCGCTCGACCGTTTTTATGGAGCCGCTGAGCATAATGGCCGAAAACAACAAGCTGCGCGAGCTTAAAGACAACGAAGCGATGGAGATCAGCCGCATAATAGCTTCGCTGAACGATCTTATAAGGCCTGAGATAAACACTTTAATTTCTTCGTTCCATACGTCTTTCATGCTTGACATGTACTGCGCCATAGCCGCTTTTGCCGCAAACAAAAACTGCGAAAACGTTAAGGTGTCCATGGAAGGCGAACTCGAAATAATAAACGGCAGGCATCCGCTGCTTAAGGACGGAGTGGTCCCGCTCAATTTGAAGCTCACCCGCGATCAGCACATATTGATTCTTTCCGGCCCTAACGCGGGCGGAAAAACGGTTTTGCTCAAGTCCATAGGCGTTTTCTGCCTTATGGTCAAGGCCGGAATTCCCGTGCCTGCCGATCCGTCGAGCGTTATTCCGTATATGGATAAAATTTTCGTGGATATAGGCGATTCGCAAAGCATCGCCGCTAATCTGTCGACTTTTTCGGCGCATATCAAGTTTCTTTCATTTATGGTCGCGCAGATAAAAAATCCCGAGCGCACACTGGTGCTTCTCGACGAGCTCGGCAGCGGCTCGGCGCCCAATTACAGCTCGTCTATAGCGTGCGCCATTATCTGGCACCTTTCGCAAAAGAAGGTGCGTTCGATAATAACCACGCATTTTTCCGGCGTCGTCAATTACGCTTATTCCCTGCCGAACGCTATAAACGGATCGCTCGAGTTCGACGTAAAAAATCTCAAGCCGACATACCGGCTGCTTATGGGAGTGCCGGGCGCCTCTTACGCGATACATATAGCTAAAAATTACGGCCTGCAGAATTTTATAATAAATAAAGCCAAGGAATTTCTAGATAAAAGCGAGCTGCGCTATGAGCAGCTTATATCCGAACTTATAACGTATTCGGCCGGTCTTAAATCGGACATGAAAAAAGTCGAGGCGGAACTTAAAAGCATCGATGCCGCAGAAGCGGTTCTTGCCGAACGGGAGAAAAAATTCGACAAAACCAGGGATGAAATCGAAGAAGCCGTGCGCGAGGAATATGAAAAAAAATATAAGGAACTTCTCAAAAAAGTCAATTCGATAGGCGTTAAAAGCGCCGACGACATAAAAAAAGAAAGAGTAAGGCTGGCCGACGAAATCAATGCGGAAAAGAAATCTCTTTTCGCTCCTGTAGAAAAGCCGCGTGAAAGTCAAAAGCGCAGCGCCGCCGACGAAAAAAACGAGCGGGACGACTTTTTAGCGGCCGGCGCGAAATTCAGGTACTCCGAAGGGGATCTCGTGTCGATCGAAAAGCTTAATTTGAGCGGATACGTCAAAGAAATCGACGTAAGAAAGCGGCAGGCCAAAATCGAGTTTAAAAACAAGATGCAGATGTGGATAAAATTTTCCATGATATCGGGGACCGATGAAAATGTCAAGGATTTTGAAGGGCCCAGCATAATTTCATATAAGCCGGTCGAGCAGGAAATAACCATGGAACTCGATATGCGCGGCATGAACTGTGAAGACGGCATCGCCGCGCTGGAGCGTTATTTGATTAAGGCTTCGGAAAGGCATTTTGACGAAGTGCGAATAATTCACGGCAAGGGCACGCTTACTCTTAAATCGGCCGTGGAAAACTATCTTCGTAAGTGCGGGCTCGTCAGATCGTTCAGAGGGGGTAAGATCGGCGAAGGCGATTACGGCGTAACGCTCGTCGAGCTTAAGAAATGACCGATCAAACGCCCAGCCTTTCGCAGCGAGACGCCGCACAAGACGGATATTTCGCGTGCGTGCGAAAACCCGTTTATAATTTTTTATTCGTCCTGCCGCTTTTGATCATATACGAGGCGCTCATTATATTGTCGGCGACTCCTATCAGAAACGGCGCCGACGTTATAGTGAAGCTTTTTTTCAATATGATAGGCATAAAGACGATAATCGGCTTTACCCTTATCATAATAAGCATTTACGCCTATATCGTATTCAACAGCCGTGAGACGAAGAATGAAACGATTTATCCCGTTTATTTCGTTTATATGTTCGCGGAGTCTTTCGTTTATGCGCTGGCTCTGGGCCCGATCGTCATAAGGCTTACTGAAAAAGTGGCGCTCGCGGCGCCGGCGCCTTACCGGCTGGGCGTCGTTGAAAGGATAATCGCTTCGATCGGCGCGGGGATTTACGAGGAGTTCGTGTTCAGGTATCTGCTGATTACAATTTTTATATTTATTTTCACTAAATATCTGAATTTAAAAACAGTGCACGCGGCCGTATTTGCCATATTCTGGGCGGCGCTTATATTTTCGGGGTTCCACTACGTCGGGGAGCTGGGCGATAAATTCGACGCGGTATCTTTTATATTCAGGTTTATCGCCGGAATAATACTTTCGATATTGTTTTTTTTGCGGGGTTACGGAATCGCGGTTTATACGCACGCGATATACGATTTAAAAGTGTTTTTTATTTGACGGCTTTAGCGCCGTTTAAAAATGCGTCTGGAGTTGTTTATGATCGAAAAAGCCGACGTTTTATTCCTTCATGTGCCGAAATTTTCAAATTACTACAAACCTTTCGATGAATATATGTTCATCAATTTCATATCGATGGGACTTTTCGCGCTGGCGGATATAACTCACCGCGCCGGGTATAAAACGAAAATAATCCATCTCGGGATCGAATGGATTTGCGATAACGATTTTTCCATTATAGATTACGTGGAGAAAGCCTCGCCTAAAGTTATCGCCGTTCCGATATTCTGGCATCCGCAGTCGTACGACGCGATCGAAGTGATACGGGCCGTCAAAAAGAGATTCCCGGATATTTTCATAGTGACCGGCGGGTTTACGGCTTCTTACTTCGCGGACGAAATCATATCTGAAATAAACGAAATAGACGCCCTGGTTCGCGGCCACGGCGAAGCTTCGATACTTCCGATCGTTAAAAATGCCGTAGAAAATTACGGCTCTCGCGATAAAGTCGAGCTGGCCGGGATTGCGAATACTTTGTGGAAGAAATATTCGGCCGACGGCTCGTTTTCGGTCGTAGCCAATGAAGAAAAATATTTCGCGTCCTGCGGCGATCTAGACGGGCTTAATTTTACAAATATATCTCTGCTGAATAATTACGAAACCTATAAAAACAGCTTCAGGCTCAACGTGGCTTACTCCAAAACCATTTCGCGCGAAGACAACCTTAAAATCACTCCGGTGCGCGCCTATCACCTGCCGCTTTTTGTCGGACGCGGCTGTCCGACAGAATGCAAGCTTTGCGCCGGCCGGCAGAAGAACCAGATTAAAATGAACTCTTCCGGAGCCGTCGTAATGCGCTCCATAGAAAAAGTTTGCGACTCCATCGAAGAAATTAAAAGCTACGGCTTCGACCAGCTTATCGTTTGCACCGATCCTTTTCCCGATAAGCCCCAATATTTTATAGACCTGTTCAGGCGCATTCGCGAACGCGGAATCGAAATCGAAATGTTCTTCGAATCCTGGGGGCTTCCGGCACGCGAATTCATCGACGAATTCGGAAAGACTTTCCACGGCAGAAATTCCGCTATCGCTATTTCCGCCGAATCCGGATCCGAAACCGTCCGCGCCAGAATACGAGGATACAGCTTCACCAACGCCGAACTTTTCGAAACGCTCGATTATCTCGAAGAAAACCGGGTCGGATTCCTTGCGTTTTTTACGATCGGCAATCCTTTTGAGACCGAAGGCGACCTCTTGGAAACTTCACGATTGATAGCCGAAATTAAAGAAAAATATAATTTTGTCCGCTGGCTCACGACTTATCCGGTCCAATTGGAGCCCGGCTCGGCTTTATTTGAAAGCCCCGAATCCTTCGGCGCCGAAAAAATGTTTTATACGTTCAAGGATTATTATAATTTTCACGGGTCCCGCGAATCCTGCCTGTACACTGATCTCGGCTATAACATAAGAGGGTATTTCAAGGACCAGCCCGAACTCGCCACTAAAGAAGAAAGAGTCAGATGGTTTTCTAAAAAAATAAGCGAGCTCAGATGCGAAAGGTTTTGCATTCTTCATCCCGACCCGGAAACCGCACGTCATTACTGCGAAAGACAGCATCAGCTTTACGTGGAATCGGGCGGCGGCGATTACGAAAAATTCGAGAGAAAAAGTTTTGTATAGAAATAAATTGTGCTACAATTACTAGTGGCGAATTTTAAATATTCTTTCGCCTTTTAAAATAAGTGCCGGCTATCGCCGGCAGGAGAATCGGCAAAATGAAAATTTTACTTGTGCGCACTTCCTACAGGCTGCACGAAAATTACGTGTATAACAGGGTTTCGCCTCCGATGGGCGTAATGTATCTGGCTTCGCACGTCCGCTCTAAGTTTTCCGGCGTCGAAGTTAAAATCGTCGATCTGCTTATCCGGGATAACTTCGAGCTCATGCTCGCGGAGTTTAAACCCGACGTGGTAGGCTTTTCTACGCTTACCTGCGAAGCTTTCCTTCTGCCCGGACTGGTCGAAAGAGCTAAAGCATCTTCCGCGAAGCCGCTCGTCATAGTCGGCGGGCCGCACGCCACTTCCAGTCCGCTTTCAATTTTCGCTCAGACGCTTGCCGATGCGGCTGTTCTGGGCGAAGGCGAAATAACTTTTGCCGAAATAATCGAAAGGCATATTAAAAAAGAGCCGCTGGAAGGCATTAAAGGCGCCATAATAAAGGCGGTCGATAAGAACGGAAATTTCAAGATAGTACGCGGCGGGGCAAGACCGCCGATCGACAGGCTGGACGATCTCTCGTTTCCGGCGTGGGATCTTATCGAGATAGACGAATACCAGAAATATTTCGACATGAATATCTGGCATAGCGAAGACCGTTACATGACGATCTTCACCAGCCGCGGCTGCCCGTATCAGTGCATATACTGCCACCGGATATTCGGAAAGCGTCCGCGCTTCCGCTCCGCCGAGAATGTGGTGGAAGAAATCGAAATTGTGCATAAAAAATATAAAATAAAAGAATTTCAGGTCATAGACGACATCTATAATCTCTATCCGGCGCGCGTTATTAAAATCGCCCAACTGCTGAAGGAAAAAAATATAAAAGTGCTTTTTTCTTTCCCTAACGGCCTGCGTGCCGATATTCTCAACGAAGAAACTCTCAGGGCGATGAAAGAGGCCGGCGCTTATAACCTCACCTTCGCTATCGAAAGCGCGAGCCCCCGACTGCAAAAACTAATGCGCAAAGGCGTCGATGTTGAAAAGGCCGAAAAAGTTATCGAAATGGCTGAAAAGATGGGGTTTATCGTCAACGGCTTTTTCATGCTCGGCTTTCCCGGAGAAACTTACTTTGAAATGATGGGCACCGTCGATTTTGCGGTGCGTTCAAAGCTTCATCATGCGCTGTTTTTTTCGGTCAATCCTCACGGGTTTACCGAGTTAAGCGAAACTTTTTATAAATCGAAAGCAGACGACGCCTGCGAAGGCTCCCAGAAATACCACTATTTTAACCGCTACTTCAACCTGGCGAACGTTTCGCCGATTATGTTCGCCTATATAATGCTTTACGCCAATATCAGATTTTATTTATCCTTGCGCCGCGTTTATTCGCTTTTAAAGATAACTCCTAATTATATGAAATTTTTAAGGCAGGGCATTTTCTTCTTTTTTTCGATAGCTTATCACAATATGGCCAGCCTCGTTAAAGAAGTTTATACTTCAATCAGGCCTAAAAAATCCCGAAACTAATCCAGGGCGCCAAAAGCTCGAGGCGGTGAACCGGTGAAAAGCCTTAAAATTAAGTTAAACGCCATAAATAAACGGCCTGATCTCCGCTAAATAAAATGCTAAATAAAATTGACAGGGCATGCTTATTATGCTATAATTTAAAATAATGATGACAGCATAATTTTATAAGGGGGCTTTTTATGGATATAAAAGCTGAAGTGACCAAGATCGTTAATAAAGTAATAGGCAAATCTTCATTTTTAGACGTTTGCTTTTTTGACGCGCTTGTTCTTAGCGCTTTAAAGCAAATCGATTATATCCAGAAAACTTACGAATTTAAAAGCTCCCCGCTTGAATTTTTAGAAATTAAATCCGTAAAGCAGCTATACGAAACCGTAAAAAAATATTCGCCCGGCTTCAGCGCCGATTTTAAATCATTCTGTGAAGCTTTTTACGCTAATTTTTGCCCGGATATCCTAAAAAACAATACGTTCACCAAAGACGAAGCGTCCAACGCCGCCTTGAAAACGAAAGAGCTTTCAGGGCTCGATTTCAACGTGCCGCAGGGGTTTGAAACCAATAAAATAACTTACAGCAAAATATTTTCGGAAATCATAAAGAGCGTAAAAGCCTCGCCCCAGAAGCTTAAATACAGCGAATCTGAATTGATGGCTAATTTAAACGGCGCCATATATTCCCTTTACGGCGAGGCCGTTTTAAACCGTGGAATTTCGCTGGTTAACGTTTCCAGGCGCTGCAAAGACGTTATCAGCTTTTTGACCACGCTCGAAAGAGTTTTTAAAATCAAGGTCAATTACGCCGAGGTTTCCAGCGGCGACATTTTCACAAACGTTTATAAACTGCTTCGCGAACAGAGGCCCGATTTTAATTTTAACAAGGCGGTCGTCGAACAGGAAATAATGGCTGTCGCCGCCAAAATATTCAACGATTCTAATATACTGCTTAATTTAATCAACGCTATAGAGGCTAAATATAAAATCAGCCTTTCCAAGGATGACTCCATATTCGCAGGCAGCTTCGAGGCTTTCATAAACGTGGTCAGCCGCGCGGTAAAAGAACAGCAGCCTTCGGTCGCCGCGGCAGACGTTTCGCTCGACGTCATGACTTTCGCTTCAGATTTCATGTCGCGCCAGAATATAAAAGTCGCCAATCCTAAATTAACCAATGCGATCGAAAATAAGTTCATATCAGATATAGAAAAAAAATTCCGCGTCACTTTCTCGGTTTTCGACCTTCTTGAAATAACCGGTCTGGAATCCACCATTAAAATAGTGGAAAGACTGGTAAAAAAGCAGAAAATAAACGAAAAATATCCGGGCCTCCTTCCTGAAGCGGCTTCCGAACTAAATCTTTTCGTAAGGCGCGAAATCATAAGAACATCTCGCGACAACATGATTATCGGAAGCGAAATGATGAACACTTCCATGGAAGGCCTTGATTTTCCACGTAAATTAGATTCGATGCTCTCTATCGAAGTAGTCGTTCAACTCGAGAAAAATTTCAAGATTAAAATCCCCGAAGAAAAGCTTCATGCCATTAAAACCATAGACGACATGTCGTCGCTCGTCGAAAAGCTCCTCGAAGATAAAAATAGGCAGGCCCAGCTGCCTTCAATCGAAACCAAAGACAGGCTTTAGTTTTTATCAGAAATGGATATTTGCGGCTTATTAGAAAAACACCACACGCAAAAAGGCTCCGCCGTGTTTATCGACTATAACGGCATTAAGACCGTATACGGCGATATTCTCTCGCGCGCATACCGTCTCGGCGGCGATCTGGAAGAAGCCGGATTGAAAAACGGCGCGGTATGCGCTCTTATCTGTTATAATAATATTAATTTTATATTATATTT
>JAKPTH010000516.1 GCA_029571125.1 bacterium | reverse complement strand
GAGAATAAGCGAGACAGTCCCGTCTCCTAAAACCGATGCGCCCGATATGCCTTCAACGTTTTTAAAATCTTCTGAAAGCGATTTTATTACGATTTCTTCCTTGCCGATGAGCTCGTCCACGCAAATTCCGACAAGCCTGTTTGAAGACGTGATTACCACTACAGTTAAAACGTCTTCTATTTTAGCTTTTTGCGGTATGCCGATCACTTCGGAAAGCTGTGTGACCGAAAGGATTTTATTTCTGAGCTTTATTGTCAATTCGCCTTCGACGGTGTGTATTTCCCTGCTGGGAACCTTGGTTATTTCGAGCACAGATTCGAGCGGAATCGCGAATATGGCGTCGTCTATTTTCACTAAAAGCGCGGAAAGTATCGCAAGCGTCAGCGGAAGCCTTATAGTTATAAGCGTGCCGACGCCTTCTTCGGTATTTATAGTGATGGAACCTTTTAAATTTTCGATGGCTTTTTTTACTATGTCCATGCCCACGCCGCGCCCCGATATGTCGGTGACTTTTTCGGCGGTAGAAAACCCCGGCATGAAAATAAGGTTAACGATCTCCTGTTTTGAAAGCCCGGCGGCTTCCGTTTCTGAAACTATGCCTTTTTCGATGGCTTTTTTGAGGACTTTGTCGCTTCTTATGCCGCGGCCGTCGTCCTGGATATCGATGCATATATTTGAGCCTTCGTGATAAGCGTTTAAAATTATAGTTCCGGTGTCGTCTTTTCCGGCCTTCGTCCTTTCTTCGGGAAGTTCCAGGGCGTGGTCGACCGAGTTTCTGATAATATGAGTCAGAGGGTTTCCAAGCTCATCGATAACTTTTTTGTCGAGTTCGGTTTCTTCGCCGCGTATCACGAGATTGACTTTTTTATTCTGCGCTTTGGCCAGGTCGCGAACCACGCGCTGGAAGCGTTTAAAAAGCTGCCCTACGGGGACCATTCGAGTATCCATTATGCCTGTCTGGAGGTTGTTGATTATCTTTCCGAGCTTATATGCCGCGGCATTGAAATCGAAAATATAGCTTTCGTTTTTGAAGAGCGACTTCAATTCGTTTTGAACCAGTTTAAGAGTGGGAAGAATATTTTCGAGGAACGCCGAATTTTTGGCGTTATTAAGCTGCAGCGTATTTATGATATTGAGGTAATCGGCCGAATCGGTGCGCCTGGCTTCCAAAGCGCGGCGGCTTTCTTTTTTTCCGGTTTCCTGCGCGGCGGCGGGCGGCGCGCTTAAAGCCATCATGAGCTTTTCTATGTCGGCGGCTTCGTTGAAAAGTTCGTCCCGCTTGCGTTCTATGTTATATGTCATGTCTTCGAGAGTGAAAATGAATTTTTTGTTTTGAAAAATTTTGCTGAGCTGGTTTGAAATCTGGAAAAAATTGGCTTTGATGATAACCAGCTCGCCTATGAGGTTTATGAGGTTGTCGAGCTTGCTGAGATCGACGCGAAGCGTCTGGTTGGCCATGGAAGCCGAACTGTCCGAATCCGCGGCGCCCTGCTGCTGGGATTTTTCGACAGGGGCGGCGGCTCTCGCCGCAGCGGCGGACGTCTGTTGCGGCTGGTCTTTCGGATGCTCCGGCGATGACTTGATAAGGTAGTCCTGTACTTTTATTTCCCTTATCTGATCGACGTCGCCTAATTTTTTTATTTTTGAAAAGTCGGATTCGGGGCTCAGGTAAATAAATGAAAATACGTCTGCGTTTAGTTTTTCGAATTCGTCTTCCGATTCCGGATAAATTTTTATGACGTCGCCGTTTTCTTTATAATTGCTTAAAACCAGCAGATAACGCATGGCTTTCATCGGCGCGTCAGGTTCGATGGTAACTTCGACGAGGCACGCCTTTTTTTTCAAATCGAGGGCCTCTGAAATTATTGCGTTTTCATATTCGTTAAGCTTGAATTCGTGAGATTTCGAATCGGCTTCATAATGCGCCCGTGGCTCTTCCGCTTCGCTTCCGCCATAGGCCGAAGTTATTATCTTCAGCCTTTCTATTTCGTTCCCGAATTCTATTTCGGGTCCGTTCTGTTTTGCGACCGCAAGGACGTTTCGCATTTTGTCGGCGACGTTGAGAAGCACCGATATCAGCTCTGAGTTGACGATGCTTTGCTTGTTTTTAATTTGAACGAGAAGGCTTTCGGCTATATGCGCGAGCGATGATATGTTATTGAAGCCTACCGCCGCCGAAGAGCTTTTTATGCTGTGCATTACCCTTAAAACAGTGCTTATGTGCTCGGTGTTCTGCGGGTCTTTTTCCAGCTTGAGAAGCGCCTCGTTCATCTGTTCTATTTCTTCGTAGGATTCTTCGATGAAAATATCCAGGTATGATGAGCGGTCGATCGACTGCCGCGACGAAGTTTTAACCGAAAGGTTCTGCGGCATGGGTTTTCTTATATCCCTTATGCTTATGGAATCGCTCTGGAGCTTCTCTTTTAATTCATCGATTCCGTCCATGGTCTGATAGACCATATTGATTTTTATATCGTCGTTTTGAAGATCGATCTGCGAGATATCGTGAAGGTTCTTAAGATACGGCGATAGAAAAACTATATCGCCGTTTTCTTTAAGCATTTCAAAGAGCGTTTGAGGCTTTAAATATTTTTGATAGCAGTCTCTTTCCAGGAGGAATGAAATTTCAAAAACGTTATCGGGCGAACGTTCCGCGATGAAAAGGTTGAGATCGTCAAACTCGCCGAGGGTTTCAAGAATTTCTGAAGACAGCGAAAGCGTTAAGTTGGCCATCGGAAGGCCTGAATCGTTGACGGGCGCCGCGGCAGCGGCGGCGATTTTAGCGGCCTGGGCCGCGTTTTTTGACGCGAGAGGTTTAGACGCCATAAGGCATTCGATATCGGTTACAACGGTTTCGATATCGACCGATTCGTCTTCCGGCTCGCCTGAAGAAACTGCTCCTACGAGGGCGGTCAGCAGGTCGAAGCACTGGAACAGGACTTCGATAACCTCGTCGGTGAATTTCTGCTTACCCTGGCGTATGTTGTCCATTACGTTTTCCATCTTGTGGGTAAGGCGGTTTATTTTATTGTAGCCCATCATGCCGGACATGCCTTTTATGCTGTGCGCGGCGCGGAACATGTTGTTTATGCTTTCCGTTTCGCTTTCCCTGTTTTTTAGCTTTTCAAGTTTTAAAAGCTCGGAGTTCAGAAGCTCGAGATAATCTCCCGACTCGGCCAAAAACAGGTCCTGGCTTTCTTTTAAATCGTCGTTTACAGGCATTTTTAAGCTCTACCTTTCGTCATATAAAGATATGTCGTGATTTTTAATTTCTTCGGTCTTAAAGGCAGCTTCAAAGCTGGCCGGATCGTTTTTGCTGAGGAATAAAATTTTAAAATACAGTTCAAAATTGCCCTGATCGATTTCTTCCATCGTCGGAATGGTTTTAACTATTTCGCCGTGTTCCTTAAGGCTTTTAAAGAGCATGAAGGCGTTGACCATTTTCATCGGAAGATCGGGTATGAACTCGACCAGTATGGAATACATTTTCATGCCGGAAGCCTTTTTGTCGCTAATCACGAGGTTTTCGTAGGACGTTATCTGGAATTTTTCTGTTTTGACGTCGATTACGCGCACGAGTTTTTTCGACGGGCCTTCGTCTTTGAATTTGACTATCTGTTCTTTTATATCGGAGTTGGAAAGAACGGGCTTGATGCCTATGTTTATAGATTTCATGCATTCTTCGAAATATTTGAGCACGTTGAAGAGGAGTTCGACTTTTTCTTCGGTTATGGTATCCAGGCCGCTTCTTACGCGGTCCAGGATGGTTTCTATATCGTGGGCCACTTCCGACATGTTTTTAATGCCGAGCATGGCGGTTGCGCTTTTCAGCGTGTGGACCGCCCTGAATATTTCTTTGATGGCGTCGGAGTCTGCCGCGTTTTCTTCAAGCCTGATAATGCTGTTGGCCATCGCGGATATGTTTTTCTGAGAGTCTATGGCGAAAGATTCGTAGTCTTCGAGAAGTTCCACTTCGTTGAATATTTTTTCCGAAGGCGCTTCCTGCTCTTCTTTTACGACTATGCCTACCGTCCTTACGTTTGTGCGGGCGGTAGATAGTTTTGCCGCTATTTCGTCCGGACTGTAATTGGAAAGAATGAAAAATTTGATGCGCATATCGAAATTTTCCGGCGAAAAATCTTTTATGTTGTCAGGTATGGCCGTCGTTATAGGCACCACGCAAAGCAGGTCGCCGCAGGATTTAGCCACCTGGTAAATGTCGAAGCGGGTTTTCTGGGCTTTGATGATATCGGTTTCGAGCATCAGGTCCACTTCGTAAACCGGTTTGCCGCTGTTGAATGCGTCCAGAAGTTTACCCTGATAGTTAAGCGCTATCTCGACTTTGGTCATCGGGTCTATGTCCGAATCTATTTCCACTTTGAATTTGGTCATGCTTTTTTCGGCTTTCTTTTTGCCGGCATGCTTTTCTATGGCCGCTATCACAGATGCGTCGGTTTTCGAGGCTTCTACTCCCCCGCCGGCGGGAGCGTCGGAAGACGCTGAAGCCGAAGCCGATTCTCGGCCGAGCGCGAGGTTGATCAATTCAGGCACGTCTATTATAAGGCCGACGTTGTCGCCGCTTAAAAGCGTGGTTCCGGAAATGCCGCGCACCTTGCCGAAGCAGTCGTCTAAAAGCTTGATTACGACTTTTTGAGGCGGCAGGAATTTGTTGACGCGTATCGCGATCATCTCTTCGCGTTCGCGGATTACGACTATATTTTTAGTGGTTTCGGGATCGGCGCAGCTGTAGCTCATATTGAGGATTGAAGTTAGATCGTAGATCTGAAGCGTTCCGCCGCGGAAGATTATGGACGTCTGGTTCGCTACCGATTTGAAATCTTTTTCATTTACCGAAAGCGTCGCCACGACCATCGAAATTGGGATGGCGTAAATTACGTTATCCACTTCTATCATTAAAGCGTCTGTGATATTTACGGCTGAAATAATGGGGATTTTAAATAAAAACTTGGTGCCTTCGTTTAGCCTGGACTCTATTTTTATGCTGCCTTTAAGCCTCTCCACGCTTGTTTTAACGACGTCCATTCCCACGCCGCGGCCGGAGACTTCGGACACTTTTTCGCGAGTTGAAAAGCCCGGCAGGAAAATGAAATCGTATTTTTCGGATTCGGTCATTTTTTCGATTTTTTCCTGAGTCGCCAGGCCGCGTTCGATAGCTTTCGCGCAAACCCTTTCGACGTCAATGCCGGCGCCGTCGTCTTCGACGTCGATATAAATGAACCTGTCTTTTTTATAGACGTCAATGGTAATAGTGCCTTCGGCAGGCTTGTTTTTCATTTCTCGTTCGTCTGGCGTTTCGACGCCGTGGTCTACCGCGTTTCTGATAAGGTGTATGAGGGCGCCGTTGAGCTCTTCTATTATGGCTTTATCCACGAGCGTTTCGTTTCCGCTCGATTTAAATTTTATCTTTTTTTCCTGTGTTCTGGCCAGATCGCGTATAAGGCGCTGAAGCGTGACCATGGTGTCCTTGAATTCGACCTGACGGACGTCCATTACCGTTTTATGAAGATTATTCGCGGTCTGCCTGGAAGCTATGGTGATCTGCTTGACTATATTCAAAATCAGCTTGCTTATAGGCCATTGCTTTATATAAGCTTCCTCGACCTCTTTTTCGAGAATCGCGAGCCTGGTGCCGGTGATTATCACTTCGCCGGTCTGGTCGAGCAGTTTATTTAAATGCGACATTTTCACCTGAATTGTTTCTTCCATAAAATTAGCATCCTTTTTTTCTACGTTAAAATCATATAAACATCATGCGCGCGCCGGCTGTAAAACGACTTTCTAGCGCTTATATACGGAAGGCCTTACGTATTTGAATTTTGATTTTATTCTCATAAGGCTTTCGGCGTGCCCTAAAATTAAATATCCGTCGTCGTTTAAAGCGTTGTAAAGGTTTTCTATTACGTGTGTCTTGGATTCGTTGTCGAAATATATTAAAACGTTGCGGCAGAATATGCAGTCGAACTTCATCAGCGACATGTTTTCTTTGAGGTTATGGCGCCTGAACTTGACCATTTTTTTATACTGCGGCTTAACGATATATTTTTCTTCGCTGTGCGGCGCCAGGGATTTCTGCCTGTCGAAGTATTTGTTTATGGCGTAATTATTGAGACGCGATACAGCGTATGGGCCGTAAACGGCCTTTTCGGCGAAATTGAGCACCGTTACGTTTATATCTGAAGCCAGTATCTGGATGTTCCAGCTGGGATCGCCGCCGAGGACTTCGGCTACGGTCATCGCTATCGAATAAGGCTCTTCGCCAGTAGAAGATGCGGCGGACCATATTTTAATGGTTTTGTTTCTGGATGTTTGCCTCTTTTCAACCTCGGGGATTATTATATTTCTTAAAAAATCGAAATCCGTCTCGTGGCGGAAGAAATATGTTTCATTGGTGGTTATAGCGTCTATGAAATGGGTTATTTCGTCCTGCGCCTTTACGTCGTTTCTGGAGATATAATCGTAATATTCGCGGTAGGAAGAGTGATTGAGAGAGTGAAGGCGCTTCCTTAGACGGTTGGAAACCAGCGCCATCTTGGATTCTTTAAGATGGATACCCGCGATTTTATATATCAGCCTGGCGAAAAGCTGGAACTCTCCCATTGTTAGAGGGGCATAATTTATTTCGGCCAAATTAAACGCACCGCCTGTCTTGTTAAATGTCGATCGCTATATAGCGCTTTCTATTACGTTTTGCTCTTCAGACGACAATATTTTATCTATGTCGAGCAGAATGAGCAGCCTTTTTTCGAGCTTTCCGACGCCTTTTATATATTCACGGCCGGCTGTCGAAACCGCTGGCGGCGGTGGCTCTATCTGCTCTTCGGAAAGCCTGAGGACTTCGGATACGCCGTCGACTATTATGCCTACGATCCTTTCGCGGACGGACACTACCACGATTCTCGAGTCGATTGTTTTTTCGGCGCAAGAAAGCCCGAAACGCTTTCTGAGATCTATTATTGGAATAACGTTGCCGCGAAGGTTAATAATGCCTTCAATAAAATCGGGCATCTGAGGGACTTTCGTTATTTCCTGCATCCTGATTATTTCCTGGACCTTCATTATGCTAACGCCGTACTCTTCTACGCCGAGCCGGAAGCTTACCAGCTGCTGCTGCTTTAACCCCTTTTTTTCTTCAGTCGACATAACGCCTCCAATTAAACTGTATATTTATAATTTTTTTAAATAACTTACGGCTTCATTTTCGCTTGTGGTTATTTTAATTATCTTATCAAGATGGACCACTTTAAAGATATTCTGTATTTTTTCCGAAGCGTTGATTACTACGAGATCGCCGTGTAATCCCGAAAGCATACGCTTGGACGAAGATATGACTCCGATCAGGTGCGAGTTGATATTTTGCAGTTCTTTTAAGTTTATAATTATTTTATTGGTCTTTTTTGCGGCTTCTTCAATAATGATACGAAGATCGTCTTTGAAGGTAGCCAGATCGTCGCTGTCTATGTCGAATATAAGTATTCCGTCTTTGTTCCGGGTTTTTAATGACATTACCGCACCGCCTTGTTAATCTCTTTTTTTCGACATCGTTATCCGGTTGCCTTTTTCGTTGAATCCTATGGAGTCCATGTATGAATTTATCAGAAAGATTCCGCGTCCGGAGCCAGCGTATATGTCGTCGTTTAATTTGTAGCTTTTAAGATCGGGCACTTTGAATCCCGGGCCTTCGTCTTCGATGGTTATTTTTACGTCATCTCTGCTGAAGGCGATTTCGCATGTGACGAATTTATCGGGGTCGCTGCCGTTGCCGTGGCAAACGGCATTAGTGAAAGCCTCCGTGAGAGCCAGCTGTATCTGCCAGTTGGAGCTGAAGCCGTAAAATAACAGCATGCTGTTGAGGTAGTATGAAATTTCTTCGAGGTGCTCGACGGCGGATTTAATTTTAAAAACGCTGACCGCTGATTGCAGGAACGTATAAAAATTTTTTTGCTGCCTGGAGGCGGCGCTCGTTAAAAAGGCCTTCTGGATAATTTCCCGGACCTCGTTGATGTTGACCGGTTTGGTCATGTAATTGAATGCTCCGAGCTTGAGCGACTGTACTACGTTGGTAATCGAGCCGGCGGCCGTAAGGACTATTATGGGAATGTTCTGGTTGATGTCTTTGATATTTCTTATTATATCCAGCCCGTCGAGTTCGGGCATGTACATATCGGTTATTACCGCGTCGAATTTTTGGGCCTTGAAAATCTCGAGCGCGGTGTTGCCGTTAATTTCAGCCACTACGTGATGTCCTTCGGATTTTAAGAATTTGGAAAGCAGTCTCAGTATCGATTCGTCGTCGTCGATAACCAGGATGCTTCCGGTCATTCTGTTTGGCATCTTAATCTCTCCTAGATGAAATTAGCTTCCGGGCTGTTTATTGGCTATCGCTTCTTCGACATTTTTATAAATTGTGAATACGCCTATTAAATTCGCCACCCTTAATATCTGCTGAAGCGAATGAGGTATTTTAGTCAGCGACAGGAGTTTATTAGATTTGTTGAATGTTCTCTGCAGCGAAGCCAGGAGCCCTATGCCCGATGAAGAAATAGATTCTATCTGAGCGAAATCGAATATGACGTGCGGAAGATCGGCCGGCACTTCTTCGCCGATATGATATTCGTTTATCAGCTTGTTTCGAAGATACATCGCTCCCTGCTGATCGAAGTTGCCGATTATCTGGAACACGATGTAATTATCGCCTTTAATATTGTTAATTTCCATAAAACTTCACCTTATCCTTGTCGTTGTTATTATCGTTATCGGCCCGGCAGGAATTGATTTTAAGTAAAATGAAAGCCAGGTCGTCATGCTGGGGATTGCCGCCAAGATGCTTTTGGATGCGGTTTAAAATCTGGCGGCCTATGTGCTGAGAGTTTTCGTTTTTATTGACGGTAATAATTTCGTTGATTTTTTCGATCGAAAAATTTTGAAAATTTATATTATAATTATCGCAAACGCCGTCGGTATAAAGGAACAAAATATCGCCCTGTTCCAGGATGGTCTGGCACATGCGGTATTCCGCCGACTCGAAAATGCCGATAATGGTGCCTCCGGATTCGAGGCGATCGAAGGAGCCCGAGGCGGCCCTGTAAAGTAGCGGCGGTTCATGGCCGGCGTTTACGAAGGATAAAATGCCGCTTTCCGTGTCGTAGCAGGCGAAAAATGCGGTAGCCATGAGGTTTGAATGAGTTTCGGCGCACATGGAACCGTTGAGCCTTTTGACTATATTATCAAGCCCTTCGGTGGTTTCGGCGAAAGCCCTTAAAAAGATTCGAATTGTGTTGGCGAATATGGCCGCGTGTATCCCGTGGCCCTGGACGTCGCAAAGATAAAATAACAATTTGCCGTTTCCGAGGTCGATAAAATCGTAAAAATCGCCGCCTATATCGTAAACCGGCCTGTAGATGCTGAAAATGTCTATTTTACTGTTCTCGGGATGCTTTTTGGGAAAAGTGTTTTCAATGATTTTTTTCGCGGCGTCTATGTCGCTTTTTAATTCGGTTTCTTTCTGGTGCTGGCAGAAAGTATTGTTTATAAGGATTTTTAACTCGTTTGCCCGGATCGGCTTTTGCAAAAAGGAAACCGAATTCATTTCACAGAACCTCATCGTGTTGTCGTCGGCGAAGCTTCCGGTAACAAGGATTATAAGCATGTCGGGGAAAAGCGCCTTGACGTCTTCGATAAGCCGCAGGCCGGAATCGGCGGCTTCCATTTTTATGTCTGTTATAAGAAGCGAGATGTCGTTAGTTTTTATAATTTCAAAAGCTTCCTGCGCGGTGAAGGCCGAAAGCACTTCGTAGCCCCAGAAAAGAAGGGCTTCTTTTAAAAAGTCGATTATGTACGCTTCGTCGTCGACTATTAAAATCTTAAATGGCCTTATAGAGCTTATATGATTAGCGGCTTCCATTAGAGCTTCGCTCCTAACTTGCATGCGGGCGCTGCGCTTATTGATGACCCTGCATCAATACCGGGGCTTCAGGCCTGGTATTTTTTATAAGCAGGCTGTCTAAAGTTTCTACTATTACAGGTATTTTATAGTCGGCTACGGCGTGCTTTTTCAGTAACTTTTCAAGGACTGCCGACGTGAGATCGACTCCGCCGCAAACGACCATTCTGTTTAAAACCTGATAACGGGCGAATAATCTGGCTATTTCTACCCGGCGGTTCATCAGCTTGGTGCATTCGTTTTTGACGTATTCTTTTCTGGCGGTTATTTCATTGGTGGCCATCGTATCGGCCGGCCCGTCGACGTTTTCGATCAGGTAGCTGTAATTGGCCATGGGCGGGATATTGGTTTTAATTCCCGAAGCGGGAGTTTCGTAGGTGTTGAACGTGATCATTTCGTTGGGAGTGAACATTGAAATGTAATTCGAATTTAAAATTACCGGAATTTTCTTTTCGGCGGCCACTTCTTTGAGCGCCGCGTCGATTTCGTCGAGAATCGAATTGAAGAAGTTTTTGCTGTCTACATCGTTGAGGTAATCGACTTCGCTTATCTTAAGAATGACGGTGTTCATTTCGTCGTATTTTTTTTGTTTCTGGTCGTCGAGCTTTTTCTTTTCGTCGTAATAATCGCGGTCGAGCTTGGACAGCTGGTTGTGATATTCGTTGGTTCTGGCCCTGCGGGTATTTTCATCGGTCAGTTTGGTGTATTCTTCTGAGTATGCCTGGTTGGCCACGGCCTGCTCCCGGCTGACCTTCACCCTTAATTTATTGATTTCCGATTCTATTACGTCCAGGGAAGCCTGTATTTTTTTTATTTCGAGCTCTGTATTTTCCTTTAAAATTTTATATTTTTCCTGCCTGTCACGTATTTGCTTTAAAAACTCGGTTTTTGATATGCCGCCTTTCAAAGGCCTTAAAAAAATATTGGCGTCATAAGAATAATATTGCATTAACGGGTGAAAAGCGAGGATGGCGGCCATGTCTACATAGCCCATTTTAAAATTTTGCCATGCTTCCTGCTCTTTTCCGCCTTCTTTTTTGGAGTCCCCCGCGGCCGCACAATTTGGCAGGGCCATGGAAATAATAATTACAATCATCATAGCGCCGAAGTATTTTTTTAATGAATTCAATTTTATCACCACCCAAGTATATATATACCAGAATTAATATTTTAAATCAAGATAAATTTACATTAAATGAAAAACCTCGGGCGTTTCAGCCGCCGATTTAACAAAATCCGCTTAAAGCCGTAACCGGCCTTGAGCGGATTTTTATTTATTATTCAATTGTGCTTTGTACCTGAAATTTTCAGGCCCACGGCCGCCTTAGCCGACACCGAAAGCCTTTGAGCGGAATTTTGACTTCAGGCTTTTATATCGATGGACCCGTCTTCTGAGCCGCTTAATTTTTCGGTAATGTTGAACTTCATTTGCTTATTTGCCTGCTCCAGAAGTTTTTCGGCGGTTTGTTCCTGTATCTGACCAGACTTTTTTAGCATTTCAAGCGCCATATACATTTGAGCGCTTACTGAATTTACGCTGCTCATTAAACCACCCCTCCCTGTTTCGAGTTTTAAAATCCTTATAATATTATTTTAACATATTTTTACCTTAATTTCAAGTAAGAACGGTTAAAATTTTAGCTGAATCAAAAGCTTATATTGAAAAACCACTCTTCCAGTCCATTTAAAAATGTTTCACCGCATTCGCTGCATTCGTTGAAGGCTAGATGCGTCAAAATTATTTCTGAACCGCATTTTTCGCATTTTAAGTTATTCATGTAAATCACCTCTTAATTTGGCGCGCTGCTTTTAAGTAATTATTCGTCAGCTCGAGTTTTTTAGTATTTATAAAAATTAATCCAGAAACCTAAATCATTTAAAAATCTATTACCGCATTCTATGCATTCACAATAGTTTAAATGGTTTAATACAGATTCCGAACCGCATTTTTCACATTTTAAGTTGTTCATGAAAATCACCTCTTTTTCCTGCAATTGTATAATGCAATAACCGTGCCAAATAAAAAAAACGCCTTTTAAAGCGTTTTCAGTGACTTTATTTTTATAACCGCCCAGCTTTAAGTGCATTAAATGAGCATTTTGTTGCGATTGATTAAAAAATAAGCAATTAATTTAGCTTTGCGCTAAAGTTTTAGACGGGTTAAATGCCTTAATATAAAGTTATACAAAAGTGAATCGGCGCCCGAACTACCGGGTTAATTTATATTTACCGCAGAAGTGTCTGAAGAAATAGCCTTTCTGGCCTCTCTTATGCGGTTGAGAATTTGCTTTAACTTTTCATTGTAATCGGAACGCGCCGGTATTTTATTTTCGGCCGTAACGGCTGAAGCATATTGGAGTTCGACTGCCTGTGAGGCCGGCGCCGTATCTTTGAAGAGTTCGATTTCTTTAGTATAGACATGATCAGGCGACGGTATGAGCTCTATTGAAGCCGTGCCGGTCTGCCGTTGGGGAGGCGCGTCTGCAGTTTCAACGGCCGCGCGCTTAAAATCGATTGCCGGCGCGTCTGAAATTTTTATTTCATCGGTCACGGGCGCAGCGGCCGGCATCAGTTTGACTTCGGCCGTAAATTCCGGAAGGCTGACGGCGTTTTCGCAGCCGAGCGAAGGCCTGTCTGGCGCGCCGAAATAATAATCTGTATTTTTATCCATGACGTTAAGCGAATTAGAGCTTATCGCCGCCGAACGATTTTCGGTTTTTTCTAAAAGGTCCGCTTCCATGTTTTCAACCTTATCCATTGAAGGTTCCGTGGAGATTACCGGAGTTATGAACATTACTATTTCAGTGCTCATTTTATCAGTGCGCACGTTTCGGAATATCTTGCCGAGACCCGGGAGCGTTGAAAGCAGAGGTATTTTAAACACGGTGGTCCTCTCTTCCGAGTTTATAAGCCCTCCGATGACGGCGGTTTCGCTTGAACTGAGGCGCACGACGGTGACCGCGTTTCTCGTTCTTATGTGCGGGTAGCCTTCTTTCGTGTATTCTACGACAGAGCTTACTTCGTTGTATATTTTAAGGGTAACTTCGTTAGCGTTGTGTATTTTTTCGACCTGCACCTGCAGCTTGATGCCCACGCTTTCCCACTGTACGGTTTTATTGAGCTGGACGCTGTCGCCTGCGGCTGTTTTAGACGCGGAAGTTATTTCGATCGGAATTTTGTCGCCGACCTGGATTTCGGCCTTCTGCTGGTCTAAAACCTTTAGCTTCGGCTGCGCGAGAACTTCGGCCGCATTTTCTTTTATAAGCGTGTCTATCAGAACCTGGTCTTTTAAAGTGGCGAGAGATTTGAGGTTTATGATCATATTGGAATCGTTTTTGAATTTTACCCCGAGGTCTTTGAGCCGGTCACGCTTTATTTCGACCAGCTTGAGATCTACCGTGACCTGCGGCTTTTTATAATCCATGCTGGCGACGATTTTTTTCGCGGTTTCGATGTTTTCGGGCGTATCGATCATGACGATGCCGTTTATGCGTTCGTTCAAGGATACTTTAGTGTTTTTTCCGATGGTTTTTAAAATATTTATGATTTTTTTGGGGTCGTCGTTTTCGAGTATGAAAACGTGCGATGAGAGCTCCGATTCGTAGTCGGCCGCTTTGAGTTTTGGAAATATAAGAAACGTGTTGGAGTTCATTTTTTTCAGCATGAGGCCGTTTGTTTTGACGAACATTTCCAGCGCCAGCTTTACCGGCATGTTTTGCGCGAAAAAGGTTATTTTTTTGCGCGGGACGCTTTCGTCGAGAAATAAATTGGCTCTGGTCATCTTAGAGAATATTTCGAGCACCTTCTGGATTTCCGTATCGACGAAAACCAGCGAATTCAAAGAAACCTCGTAGTATTCTGCGGCCGCGGCCGGTTTAATAGGGACGGCGGCAATAAAAACGGCAGCCAGAAAGATTATCGCCGATACGCGGATCGACGCGCTTAAAAATTTTATCCAACTCATGGTTTCTCATTATATCACAATGTTTAAATCAAAGTCAATATTGTATTGACAATTAAACGAGATTATGATAGGATTAAAAATGCCGAAAAATTCGCGTTCGGCGAAATTAAAGAAAAGGTTCGCTATGGCTAAAAACAAAACTAACGACCGCGCATCCGAGCTTCTGGAAAAGGCTATGGATAAATTATTCTCTAAAAAAGCCGAAAGCGCGCTTAAAGATCTCCGGGAGGCTTATCTTATAGACAAGCATAATCCGAAGGTCGTTTCGGCGCTCGCTCTGTGCTACATGATGATCGGCGACAGGCCCAAGGCCATCGAAATGTATAAAAAATCCATCGAGCTCATGCCTGACGACACCAGGCTTTATTATTACCTGGGCCGCCTTTACATAGAAGAAAACAAGCAGGTCGAAGCCATGTCGATTCTCTCGACAGGCATATACAAGTGCAAGGAAAAACTTAAGGCTAAGCCTGAAGTGGATACTTTCATAGACCTGGCTAAAATATATGCGTTTCAAAGCCAGCATGAAGAAAGCGTTTTAACTCTTTTCAAGGCGCTCAAGATGGACGAGGGCAATTTTGAAATTTATCGCATGCTCGCCGAGGAATATTTTAACCTGGCCCTTTACCGCGAGGCCATTATAGAAGCCGAAAAGGCCATCAAGCTCAACAGCGGCGATTACGAATCGTTCCTCTACGCCGGGCTGTCTTTTCACAAGCTCAACGTAATGTCGAAGGCCCTCGAATTTTTCGGCAAATCGCTGGCGCTCAATCCGTCGCAGCCTGAGCTTAAATCTCTCCACGATAAAATCATCGAGCTTAAAAGCCAGAACGGCCCCACTGTAGAAGAAATAATTTATTTTTCAAAGCAGACCGAAAGGTACCGCGGCACGGTCAAATGGTTTAACGACGAAAACGGCATAGGTTATATTACAAGGCATGACGACGGTTCGGAAATATTCGTGCATTACCTCGCGGTCAATAAAGACGGCTATCAGAGCCTCTACGAGGGCGAAGAAGTCGAATTTTCCATCGACACCGCTCCAACCGGAAAAATAGCGGTAAAAGTCGATTCGCTTCCTTCGGCCGTTTCAAAAGTAAAAACGGGCAAGGTTAAATGGTTCGACGAAGACCGCGGCGTCGGGGAAATCGCGATCGAAGGCCAGGAGGCCGTGCTCGTGCATTATACAGCCATAACCCGCAGCGGCGTTAAAACTCTCGCGCCGGGCGATTTCGTAAGATGCGAAATATTCGAAACCGAAAACGGCCCTCAGGCGTTCAATGTAAAGCAGGCCGCGGACGGCTCGGAAACGCTTCTTATCGAAAATAAAGGCGACGGAAGATATTGCGGAAAAATAAAATGGCTCGACAAAAATAAAAATATCGGCATCATAGAGGAAGAAAGCGGAAAGTTCCAGGCGATCTTCAAGCCGAGCGAGACGCTCGACGGCGGAGGCGGAGCGAAGGCGGTAAAAGCCGGCGCCAGAATTAAATTCAACGTCGTAGACGTCGAGGCGCTCGAAAGCGAAAATGTCAAAAAAGCCGTGAACATAGAGGTTATAAACAATGACTGACTGGTTCTTAAACGGGATGGTAAGCTGTTCGGCATGCGGCGCGGAACTGTGGTTTTCGCCGGAAGGCTATATGCTGTGTTCCTGCCCGGGCGCGGCCACTCGCGTTATAAGCGCCAGGGACGTGGAAAAGGCTTTCATAGAAGCCATCGTGGACAAGCTTTTAAACGACGACGTCTTCATAAGCCGCGTAACCCGCATGACCAACATGGCTCTGGGGGCGTCCGGAAATTTAACCCAGAAGCAGGTTTCGGAATCGCTTTTAAGCCAGTACAATAAAATTTTCAATTCCGCCAATTATCTTAATAAGAGAAAACTGGCCCTCACTCTGGTAAAGAGCGTGAAAATACTTCCGGATCTAGTGCTGGAGATAGAATATAACGAAATTTAAATATGCTTCCATGGAAAGGACGCCTCTGGTGGGGCAGCCGGTCTTCAAAACCGGTAGGCCATAGAGATATG
The DNA here is from genome assembly GCA_029571125.1 of bacterium. GTDB lineage: Bacteria > Muiribacteriota > UBA9980 > UBA9980 > UBA9980 > UBA9980. The sequence goes on along the minus strand of JAKPTH010000516.1, from coordinate 3,146 downwards.
GCTGGTGGGTTCGATTCCTACCCTTTTCCGCTTAAAAAACCCGGCGGGCGAGCGCTTCTTTTTTCGAAAGGCCCGCCCGCCGTGAATTGGATAAAGCTTTTATTTTTGCTTCAATAAATCCCTTATTTCAGACAAAAGGACTTCCTGGCGTGGAGGTTCGGCCGGCGGCGCCGGAGTCTCCGCGACTACGCGCCGCTTGAGAGCGTTCAAAGCTTTTATAAGAAGAAAAATGGCGAAGGCCACTATCGTAAAATCCACCATCGTCTGTAAAAAATTGCCTATATTTATGGTGACCGGCTGGGCCAGGATTTTTCCGCTCTGGTCTAACACCGCGTCTTTGAGACTTATTTTTATATCGGTAAAGTTTACTCCGCCCGTAAGCAGCCCGATGGGAGGCATTATCACGTCGGCTACGACCGAAGCGACTATTTTTCCGAAAGCCCCGCCGATTATGACGCCCACGGCCATATCCATAACGTTGCCTTTAACCGCGAAATCGCGAAACTCGCTTACAAAACCCATAATTACCTCCTGATATTTTTTTGATTCATTTTAACATAAATTTTGATAATGTAAAGAATAATTTTATAAATCAGTCTTATTTTTAACTTTTTTTGAGCTTGAAAAATATCGAATGTTGTGCTAGAATGAAAAAAGATTATCAGGGGAGCGTGCTTATATGAAAGAAAACTTTTACAATGTCAGCGACGTGGTCGAAGCCGCCGTTAGAATCGAGCGCGGCGGAACCGAAATGTATCTGAAACTCTATGAAAATTCGACGTCTCACAGGGCCCGCGACGTTTTTAATTTTCTCGCTGCCGAAGAGGAAAAACATGCCGGCGTTTTCAGAAAACTGCTTGAATCCGTGGCCGACTACGCCCCGCGTTACAATTATCCGGGCGAATACGGCCAGTATCTCGATGGCATAGCTTCGCGCATGAGCGAAGCCGTCAAAAAAAGCACGGCGGCCCTCGGCGCGAAAAATTTTTCGGACGCCGTAAAGGTCGCCATGGAGCTGGAAAAAATATCTATAGAGTTTTATACCGACGTAAAAAAGCAGTTCGAGGGTGACGGCGCAGAAACCGTCCAGCAGATAATCAACGAAGAAAAAGGCCATCTGGCCAAACTCGAATCGCTCTGCGAAGATATAAAGTTTTAATTTATATTTTCTATTATTTTGAAGCTGCCGGTTTCGTCCGTGTTTACATAGAGGCCTCTGAATTCGTCTTCCCAGTCTTCGACGCGCGTGTCGTCGCTTAACTTGAGGCTCTTGCGGCCGCCTTCGCACAGGGTGACCTTGCCGGCGACTATTTTAACGTTGTGGATATAGATCCTGCCGTAATGATAGCCGGCGATGCCTTTTTCTATGTAGACCGCCAATTCCATGCGGTGCTTCGCGCCCGGGCTGAGGGAGACCTTGCCGAAATCGAATATGCGTTCGCGGCCTTCGGCCGTTTTTTGAGCTATTTCGACGCCGTCCACTATTAGCGTCACTTTCGACGGGGCCGGCTTATTTTTTTTAGACTCCACTTTGAAGATCGTGTGCAGATAACCGCAGTTTTTAGGATCGGCCGCCGGATAGGTGTAAAATTTAGTTTCGCCGGCGCAGGTGTTGCACAGACGCTTGCCCTTGCCGCCGCATTTTATGCAGTGCTTTTCGTCGTCGCGATATAGAGTGGTATTGCTTTTCGCCATGCCCTGGCCTTTGCAGTTGCCGCAGACCACGCGGCCCTGCGCGTCGCACTTAACGCATTTTTGCGAGATGCCGGTTTCGACTTCGGCCGTCGCCTGCGCAAAGCAAGCTCCCGTCGATAAAAACGCAGTAAAAATTACGGCTAAAACCGCCGCGATGAGATTGGTACCCGATACTTTTAGTTTTTGCATTCCTTTTTCCCTTCTTTTTCGTTATTGTTAAAATTTTAAATCGAACGCGCTGTAAAATTCTTTTTCACGGCCGTCGCCGATTCTATATGCCACACCTATTTTTCCGGTGAGGGGGGTTTTCCTGAATATGAGAAGCCTGGTTTTTAGCTCTACGCCCGCGGATCTGTACCATTTTACGCTGCCGTAATTGTCGTAAGCGGTTGCGGTGTCGTAAAAAATCGCAGGGTACATTTTGTTTATGGATAAAATTTTGAGCTGAAGCGGGCGGTCTATCGGGCGGTGGGAATATTCCACCGAGTAAAGCTGGGCTTTCTTTCCTATAAGCGGGCGCGTGGAATAGCCGCGAAGATCGTTATGCCCGCCGATCTGAAAATCGTAATCTCCGGAAGATGTCGCGAGCATCGTTCTGAGCTTGACGGTGTTTTTGTGGCGGGCTCCCAGCATCATCCATTTCGAAATATCGAGCTTACTGGTTTTATACCTGTAAAACGAGTTGAATTTCGCTGTGCTGTTCTGATGATAAATGGAAACGCTGTGAGCGTTCAGAGGATGGATGTCGGCGTCGACTGTGTTTTCCGCGCTGTAGTTGAGAAGCTTTATGAAATAGCCGCGGTCCTTGTTTTCGCCGTTGAAAAGCTGCGGCCTGGTTAAGTAAAGCCTCGGAGAAATGGAATTGGCCGAAATGTCGCGGTCGAAAATATCCAGCGTCACGGAGGTGTCGAAGAGCTTATAGTTGAGGAACAAATCGGCTCCTTTAAGGTTTTCCAGCACTCCCGGCCGGAGGTCGCGTACGATGTCGTAAACCGCCATGCCGATGGTGGGTTTCAGACCCCTGTACGTGTAGGCGGCGTTGAGGTTTCTGTACCTGGAGGAGCCGCCCAGCAGCTGATAATCCATGACGTGACGGTTGATGGCATCCGCGAACCGGCCCTGGACCCCGAAGAGCGATTTTGACGATTGGGAGCCGGCCATAGGTATAAGATATTCGAGCTTGAAATCGTTTTTGTACGGCCTGATTTTATAAGACTTGTCCGCCGCCGGCGCCGGTGCGCCCGCTTCATGCGCCTGAGCCGCGGCTCCGCGCTTAAGCGTCGAAACGCTTTCGGATTTTAATTTTTCGCCGTCGTAATATTTTTTATTGGAATCCAGCAGCGTTATATCCGAACCGTAAACGTTCTGGGTGATTATAGCGAAGCGTCCGTACTGCGGGCAATAGTCGAAATCCAGGACCGATTCTTTGAAATTGGTTACCTGCTCGCAGT
>JAKPTH010000512.1 GCA_029571125.1 bacterium | reverse complement strand
TTGAAATAAAAAAAACCATCGAAGATTTTTTGGACACAAGAAAAATAAATTTTGAAATCGTTCCAGTAGGCTGCATAGGCTATTGCTCGCGCGAAGTCATGGTCGATTTCGAATTCGAATCGATGCCGAGAATAGCCTACTGTGAAATCACCCCGCAGAACACGGTAGAGTTCCTCATCGAATTAATCGACAATAAAAATTATTCGAATAAATGGCTGCTCGGCACATATAAAAAATCGCCGAACCTCGCCTGCCTTTACGACACGCCTTATTTCGTCAAACAAAAAAGGGTCGCCCTCGAAAATTGCGGAATAATAAATCCTTATTCCTTAGACGAATATTCGGCCGCCCACGGCTTCGTGGCGCTGAAAAAAGTCCTTTCGACCATGAAACCCGAAAACGTAATCGACGAAATAAAAAAATCGGGCTTAAGAGGTCGCGGCGGCGGCGGATTTCCCACGGCAATCAAATGGGATCTCGCGTTCAAGCAGCCCGGCACTAAAAAATATATTGTAATGAACGCCGACGAAGGCGATCCGGGCGCGTTCATGGACCGCGCCGTCCTCGAAAGCGATCCGTTCAGAGTCATCGAAGGAATAACTATCGGCGCTTACGCCATAGGCGCTTCGGCCGGCTATATTTACGCCAGGGCCGAATATCCTCTCGCCATAGAAAGGCTCGAAAACGCCATTAAAATATGCAAGGAAAAAGGATATCTCGGCAAAAACATAATGAACTCAAAGTTTTCCTTTGATCTCAAGGTGAAAAAAGGCGCCGGCGCTTTCGTGTGCGGCGAAGAAACCGCGCTTCTCGCCTCCATAGAAGGCAAACGCGGCATGCCCACTCCGCGCCCTCCTTATCCGGCCGAAAAAGGCCTTTTCGGAAAGCCCACCGTCATAAATAACGTCGAAACTTTCGCCAACGTCCCCTGGATAATACGCGAAGGTTCCGATAAGTTCGCGGCTTACGGCGTCGGCAACTCGCGCGGCACCAAAGTTTTCGCGGTAACCGGACGCGTGAAATATTCCGGCCTTATAGAAGTCCCGATGGGCATAACCCTTAAAGAACTCATCTACGACATCGCCGGCGGCGTTCCGGAAGGACGCAAGTTCAAAGCCGTGCAGATAGGCGGCCCCTCCGGCGCGTGCATGCCCGAAAAACTCATGGACACTAAAATCACCTACGAAGACCTTAAAGCGAACGGCGCGATGATGGGCTCCGGCGGCATGGTAGTAATGGACGACACGACCTGCATGGTAGACGTGGCGCGCTTTTTCATGAATTTCATCCAGACCGAGTCCTGCGGAAAATGCATTCCATGCCGCGAAGGCACGAAACGCCTCTATGAAATACTCGACAGGATAGTCTTGAACACTTCCAACCAGAAAAAATCTTCCGACGAACTGCTTAGATTCAAAGGCGTTCTCGAACTCGAAGAACTCTGCTCGGTTATAAAGAACAGCTCCCTGTGCGGCCTTGGACAGACGGCAAGCAATCCCGTATTATCCACTCTCAAGCACTTCAGGGACGAATACGAAGCTCACATATTCGAAAAGAAATGCCCGACGCACGTATGCTCGTCGATGGTAAAATGCTCGATCATCAGCGAAAAATGCAAAGGCTGCAGCCTTTGCGCGAGAAAATGCCCTCACGGCGCCATTTACGGCAAACCCGGCTCGCCTTACCTTATCGCGGCGGACAAGTGCACGGGATGCCTGGTGTGCATCAGCACATGCAAATTCTCAGCTATCGTAAAGGAGTGATTTTTCGTGAAAACAAAGTTAAAAATGACCATAAATAATAAAGAAGTAGATTTCATAAAAGGCGAAACCATCTATCAGGTGGCTAAAAAAGCCGGACTCTTCATTCCCACGCTCTGCTACATGGAAGGCTACAAACCTTCCGGCGCGTGCCGCATCTGCGTGGTGGAAGACGTAAAAACCGGAAGGCTTATCGCGTCGTGCTCGTATCCCGCCGAAAGCGGCATGGAAGTGCGCACCGATTCGCCCCAGGTAAGAATGTCGCGCAAAAAAATCATAGAGCTCCTGCTTTCAAACCACCCGCAGGACTGCCTCACTTGCACCAAGAGCGGCTCCTGCCTTCTGCAGGACCTTTCCAAACAGTACGGCATAGACGAAATCGCTTTCCAGGGCGGCGCTAAAAAGAAAGCCGTAATAGATAAGGCTTCCCCGTCGGTAGAGCGCGATATGGCAAAATGCATACTCTGCGGCCGCTGCGTAACCGTCTGCTCCGAAAAGCAGGGCGTTTCCGCAATAGATTTTTCGCACCGCGGATTCAGCACTCAGGTCGCCCCCGGAAGCTTCAAATCGCTCGCCGAAGGAAATTGCGTATCGTGCGGACAGTGCATCATGGCCTGCCCGGTAGGCGCGCTGCATGAAATTTCGCACAAAAAACTCGTCATCGACGCCATTATAAATCCAAATAAAAAAGTGGCGCTCCAGTTCGCGCCAGCCTGCCAGATGACATTCCCTGAATATTTCAAAAAATCCATATCGGTCGACGACGCGACAAAAAAAATCATCGGCGCGCTTCGCGGCATCGGCGTGGATTTCGTTTTCGATACCTGCACCGCGGCCGATATCACCATAGTCGAAGAAGCGAAAGAGCTCGTGGAACGCCTTACCAAGAAAAACAAGCCGCTTCCCATGTTCACTTCCTGCTGCCCGGCATGGATAAACTTCATAGAAACCTTCTACCCCAAGCATACCAAACATCTGTCCAGCTGCAAATCGCCGCACATGATGAAAGGCGCTCTCATCAAACATCTGAGCGAAAAGCTTTTAAAAACAAAAGCCAAAGACCTTTTCGTGGTATCGGTAATGCCCTGCGTGGCTAAAAAATCCGAAACCGGCCGTCCTCAGCTCGAAAATGAAGGAATGGCAAACGTCGACGCGGTCCTCACAACTCGCGAACTGTTCTCGCTCCTCGACGAATTCGGCATACAGTACGAAAAAATACAGGATTCCGACTACGACCGTCCTTTCGCCAACGCTTCCGGCGCAGGCAAGATATTCGGAGCGACCGGCGGAGTCATGGAAGCCGCCATCCGTACCGCTTATTACTACGTCACCGGCAAAGAACTCGATAACGTAGATTACAAGCCGGTCCGCGGCATGTCCGAAATCAAGCGCGCCACGGTAGACATCGCCGGAACTCAGGTAAACGTGGCCGTCGTCAACGGTCTTGGAAACGTGGTAGATATACTCGAAGACATTTCCTCCGGCAAATCCGACCTGCACTTCATAGAAGTCATGAGCTGCCCGTCGGGATGCGTGGGCGGGGCCGGACAGCCTTACAACACCGATGCGGAACTTCTCAAATCGCGTACCAAAACGACCTATAAGGAAGACGAAAACTCTAAAATAAGACGTTCGCATCAGAACCCGGACGTAATAGAACTGTACGACAAGCACATAAACGAGCATGAAGCGCACGATTTATTACATACAAGGTATAAGGGGGACAAATAATGAAGAAGATATTGATAGTTGACGACGACGTCGACGTAAGAGAAATAATAACCGAAACTTTATCGTCTAACGGCTATTCTATCGAAGTGGCCGAAACAGGCGAAGAAGGCTGGGAAAAATTCGAAAAATTCAATCCTGATCTGGTCATACTCGATTTGATAATGGAAACTTACGACGCCGGCTTTATACTCGCTTATAAAATAAAGAAAGCCAGACCCGAAGTTCCCGTAATACTGGCGACATCGGTAAACCAGGAATCGGAAATACAGTTCGACCTTAACGAAGCTAAAGAAAGACAGTGGATTAAAGCCGACATGTTCCTCGATAAACCCATCAACCCCGGTATTCTGGTTGAAAAAGTGAACAATATTTTAAACGCGCCGGCTAATAAATCGCACCATTAAAATAATCTATTTGTCCGCCATTAACGGATAATGAAACCTTAGTCGAGAGTTGAGAGCCA
>JAKPTH010000508.1 GCA_029571125.1 bacterium | reverse complement strand
TTCAAGGGTCGCCGACGCCCTCGACTCCTACAACGACTGTAAAAAAGAGCTTTTCACAAAGCTGCTCGAAAAGGCGGGCGAGCTTGGATTGAAAAGGGTTTTTTCCGGGGCCAATTTCGACGATACCGGCGATTTCCGGCCCGGCCTGGCCGCCCAGAAGGAACTCGGGATTTTGTCGCCTCTAATGGAAGCGGGTTTGACGAAAATGGAAATCCGCTATCTTTCAAAAAAACTCGGAATCAGTTCGTGGGACCGCCCTCAGATGGCCTGCCTGACGTCGAGGTTCCCATACGGAGTCGAGTTCGACCGCGAGAAATTCAAGGCCGTGGAAGCGTGCGAAGAATATCTTCGCCGCCTGGGCTTTTCGCAGTACCGGGTGAGGGTGCACGATAAGCTCGCGCGCATCGAAATCGAGGCCGAAGAATTCGCGGAGCTCATAAAGAACCGCGAAAATGTGGCAGCCGAGTTTAAAAAGAACGGATTTTCTTATATAGCCCTGGATATCGAGGGGTTCCGCTCCGGCTCTTTTAATATTTAATTCGAAAAATAATTTGTTGAGGTTTGCTGACAGCCATGAAAGATAATTTTAAAGAAAAATTGATAGGCCGCCTTAAGCAGTACCGCGAAGGTTCGATAGACGAAGAAGCGGTTTTAAATTATATCAAAATGCACGAGTTCGAAGACGTGGATTTCGCTAAAATAGACCACAAACGCGCCATATTTAAAAATTTTCCGGAAGTGATCTTCGGAATCGGAAAAACCGACGTACAGATAGTCGAAATATTTAAAAAAATGGCCGCGCGCGGCGGAAACGTAATGTCCACAAGGACTTCCGCCGCCGCTTACAAAACTTTGAAAAAAAGCGTCAGGGGCGTCGAATATAACGAGCAGGCTTCGCTCTTGTTTTTGAAACAGGGCGAGCAGAGCGCGCCGTACGGTAACGTAGCGGTTTTGACTGCCGGGACTTCCGATATCAAAGCCGCCGAAGAGGCCGCGGTGACGGCGGAGCTTTCAGGATCGCGCGTCACCAGGGTTTATGACGTCGGAGTGGCCGGAATAAAAAGGCTTTTTAATAATATCGATAAAATATTCAACGCCAACGCGGTGATCGTAGCCGCCGGAATGGAGGGCGCTCTATGCTCCGTGGTGGCCGGTTTGGCTTCTGTCCCGGTCGTCGCGCTTCCTACTTCGATAGGCTACGGCGCAAGCTTTAACGGGCTCGCGGCTCTTCTGGCGATGCTCAATTCATGCTCGCCGGGCGTTTCTGTCGTCAATATCGATAACGGCTTCGGCGCCGGCTATCTGGCGTCGCAGATCAACCTGCAATCAAGAAACGGCCGCGGCCGGAAGAATTAATTTTAAAAATAATAAAAACGGAGGCAATGCAGATGAAGGTCCTTTTTTTTGACTGCTTTTCCGGGATATCTGGCGATATGACCATAGGCGCGTTTCTCGACGCCGGCGTCGATTACGATTATCTTAAAAACGAGCTGGCGAAGCTGAAACTTGAAGGCTATTCGCTCAAAGCCGAAAAAACCACTAAAAACGGGCTTGCGGCAACGAAATTCAACGTGATGGACTGTTCCGGAAACGTTTTCGGCCACGCGCCGCTTTTCAGCCACTGCCATAAAACTCACGGCCACGGAGTTATCGAGGGCGTTTCGCATAACGGCGCCGTATACCGCGATCACATTGAAACCCATGCTCATATCGCTCACGATCATCAGCACGCGCATGATCACAACCACGTTCACGGCCACGACCATGATCACGGTCATGATCACGGCCACGATCATGATCACGCGCATGAGCTCGAGCAGGAAGGCGCTGAAAATAGTTGCGAATACGGCACGCCCATCGAGCATCATGAACACGAAATTCTCCGTCATGAAGCTAATCACTCTCACTTGGCCGCGGCGGACCACTCTCACAGAAACCTCGAAGATATAAAAAAAATAATCAATTCCAGCAAATTGAATAAAAACGTCAGGGAGATTTCGATTAAAATATTTGAAAATATAGCGGCTGCCGAATCGAAGATGCATAACGTCGCGGTCGATAAAATCCATTTCCATGAGGTAGGCGCCATAGATTCGATAATCGATATCGTAGGAACGGCTATTTGCGTCGATTTCCTGAAGATAGAAAAGTTTTACGTTTCTAAAATACCGGTTTCCTTCAGCTTTATTAAAACCGCGCACGGCAAGTGGCCAAATCCCGCGCCGGCAAGTCTCGAACTCCTTAAAAATTTCACGCTCACCAAAAGCCCCGTAGAAAAGGAGCTTGTGACTCCGACAGGAGCCGCCATCATAAAAACTCTTTGCGAGCCGTGCGCCGGCCCGCCCGACTTCGAATTGAAAGCCACAGGATACGGCGCCGGATATCATGATTTTGAACATCCAAATGTTTTAAGGATCATGATCGGCGAAAAAAAAAAAATAAAAACATCGGTTCCTGACGCAGGCATTTGCGGCGAAACCGCCGCCGCCCTCGGCTGCGAAACCGATGAAGTCGATATATTGACGGCGAATATCGACGATATGCAGCCGGAGTATTTTGAACATCTCGTAGAAGAACTTATGGGCGCGGGCGCGCTGGACGTTTCGCTCGGGCAGATCCTCATGAAAAAAGGGCGGCCCGCGTTCGAATTGTCTGTCATGTCCGAAACATCGCTTACCGCAAAAATTTCAGAGATAATATTCAGGCTTACTTCGACTATAGGCCTTCGAGTAGAGCGCGTTTCCAGGCTCGTGCTTAAGCGTGAAAAGGTTTTATGCGAACTTTCCGCCGGCAAAAGCGTTCCGATAAAAGTTTCGTACCTTAAAGGCGAAATTTGCCGCGTGAAGCCGGAATATGAAGAATTGAAAAAATTCGCCGCGGAAAATAAAATAGGCATAGACGAAGCCCGCGACCTCATATTAACCGAATTTAAAAAAACTTTTTCTTTAAAGCGCCGATAAATAAGTTCTGGAAATTTATTAAATATATCCGATAAATAGAAATGAAGTATTAAAAATTTTCGGGGGATATATTTAATGAATAAATTTATTTTCGCCAATAAAATCATATTGCTTTCGATGATAATATTCTGCGTTATCGCATTCTGGGCGGGATATTCGAATGCCGCGGTCACCGGCGTGATGGGGCGTCCCGACCGCGAACTCATAAAAGCGAAGGTGACTCCGCTTTTTGTTCAAAACCAGGCTGCGGCCAGGCTCAACGCGGCTAAAAGCAGCGCGCCGGCGGCGCCCGACCGCGACCTTTTAGGCGACCAGCGCTCCTTTTTCGTATATAATTTCGCTTACGGCCGTTACGACAATGTAGCCTGCACTCTTAGAAAAGTGGGCGGCCACTGCTATATTTACGTCGCGAACAGCCTCTGGACAGGCAATCTGATCACTCAGCTTCAGATAGACAGCATAGCGAGCACTTTCGACAACTCTTATTATCCTATGGAAACCGCTTATTTCGGCCAGGAAAACAGCCCCGGCATAGATAACGATGTAAGAATCACTATTTTAATCACCAGATTATACAGCGCCAGCAATCCCATCATAGGATATTTCGATCCCACCGACGAGCTGCCCGATTCGCAGGCCCAGACTATAGGGCTGCGCTCCAACCAGCGCGAAATGTTCTATATGAACGGTTACGACTATATACCCGCCAACCCCACTTTTATGCACACCCTCGCGCATGAGTTCTGGCACATGATTTCATATAATCAGAATCCCAACGAGGAAGTCTGGGTAGAAGAAGGCATGGCCGATAACGCCGCTTATATAACCGGCAACCGCATGCTGCAGGATAAAATCGACGCTTTCCAGAAAAACCCAGGCATAAGCCTTATGCCTTTCGACTATAACAACGAAGCGCTCGCCCATTACGGCGCGTCTTTTCTGTTTATAAGATATCTTTTCGAACAGTACGGCGGTTCGACCGAAATAGAAAAGCAGAATTTTATGAGAAATTTAACCAGAAGCGGAGACAAAGGAACTCGCACCATAGAATACGCGCTGGCTGCGGCCGGCTTTCCCGACGTAAAGTTCAAGGACGTTTTCGCCGACTGGGCGCTTACGAATTACATCAATCCCAAAGGGTACGCAAAATATAAATATAAAGAATTCACGGTCAACATAGACGCGCTCCAGACCCACACCGGTTATCCGGTGCGCGAGCGCTCGTTCAATCTAAACTATTGGGGATCTAATTATATCTTATTTAAATACGCGCCCGCGAAATCTCACGTGCTGGAATTTTCGGGCGGAAAGTACGGATATTTTTATCCGCGCGTATGCATATTTTACAAGGACGGCTCTATCGTCGTAAAGAATATAGTTTTAAACGGCGACAATAAGGGATTTTTCGATCTGGGCGAGTTCGGAATCAATTACAATAGCGTGTTGATGGTTCCGGCGTATACCGGAGAGCGCGGACCGACCGTATTCCGCTATGCCGCCGGTTTCGCAGGGCCTAAAGTCGGGATATACCCCAATCCTATATTGAATGACGATATCTATATAACCGTGAAGAGCATAAGCAAGCCGCAGGTCATAGTTAAACGCAGCGGCGGCGCGGACCAGAAAGTGACCATGAATTATGCGCAGAAAAATTTATATACCGGCACATACCATATCGTTTACAGCGGAATTTTTGAAGTCGCCGTTACCGGCGAAGACGAAAGCGGCATGAACGGCACCATCAAAACTTCGTTTGAAATAAGAAAACTTCAAAACAGGGTGCTCAATATGATCGCCTTCGATAACGGGCGCGGCTATTTTGCGGCCAGGGCCGATTGGGGCGATTCCTCTTTCGGCGAAAGCAACGCTCCTTCCATGATGGTAGTTCCGCTCGACGCCGTCGACGCTCCGTATTCTGGCGCGGCCGAACCCGTTAACGAGCTCAAATACTTAAGCGGCGTCAAAGCGGTCGACAGCATTCCGAAGTCGGCCTATAAAAACGCCGAAGTCAACTTTAATTTTAAAGACATTATGCCTTCGAATATATCGCATAGCCAGCTCGGCGTTTATGCCGCCGATTCTTCCAAACCTTCAGGATACAGGCTTTGTGAAACGAAAAATATGGGAAACGGATCCATTACTGCAAGCGTAGAACCTTCAGGCGAATATTTTCTGATGTTCGACGACGTGCCGCCTAAAATAAGCGAATACAGGCGCGGCAAAGGTTATATCGATCTCAAGGTGGAAGACGGCGGTTCGGGCGTTGACGCCGACGCCATTAAAATTAACGGCGTTCAGGCCGGCGCAGGCGTCAAATATTTCGAAAACGAGAAGATTTTAAGGATAGCCGATGAACGCGCCGGCGAGGCCTTATCGGTAAATGTTTGCGATAATTCCGGCAACGCCGCGGAATACAGCGTTAACTATCAGAGCGGAAGCGTCGCGGCCGATATTTCAAGCCTATACTCTTCGCCCAACCCCGCCGTCGGCTTTGCAAATATTACCTGGCAGGGGGGAAGCGCTCCGTATAAAATTAAAATATACGACATATATTCGAATTCCCTTTTTTCGGCCGATAATATAAACGCAAGAAGCTATAAATGGAATTTGCTCAATTCGTCTTATGACAGCGTAGCCAACGGCATATATTATTTTTCAGTCGAAGACGCTAACGGTATAAAAGCTAAACACGGTAAAATCGCCGTTTTAAGATAGGTTTGGAGGAAAAGCGTGAAGATAAACTTAAACGATGACAATTTTAATTTCAACCTGGGCGATTTCGCTTATGCTCTGCAGCGGCGTAAAATTATAAAAAACAACGGAAGGCTCAAGATGCTTTTGTTCATGATATTGTCCATGAGCGTTCTTGCGCTGGGTTGCGCGGCGGGCGGCGGCGGAGTTCTGGGCGTCTCGCCGAAACTCGATCAGAACCTCGAAAATGCATGGCAGTACGTGAGAGTCGGCGATAACGAGAACGCGATACTGGCTTTCAGACAGGTTCTCGAACAGACGCCGAACAAGGCGGAGGAAGTATCGGCGCATACGGGCCTTGCGTGGGCGTACGCGCAGATCAACGACACGGAAAAATCGGTGGCGTACTTTGAAAAAGTCAAAGGAACTTCCAACGACGCCAACCTGGGGCTGGCCGGCGTACTTCTGTCTCGAGGCAAGGAAGACGACTATAAAAACGCGGTGGAGCTTCTGAAGGCGATAAGCATTCATAATCCTGATCAACAGTACATTTCCGAATACAGGCTGGATATTTCCAGCTCTCAGGCGCACGCTCTGATGGGCATAGCCTTTTATTATACAGGCGATAACAAGAGCGCTAAAGTGCATATAGAAAAAGCGAAAAGCACTGATATCACCGAAGGCGAATCCGCGGTCGCGAAGATCGCAAACGCCATTCTGAACGATCTTCAGCTCGAAGGCTATTAGAAAGTTTTAGCTTTTATTGAAAAAATAAAATTTATCGAGGGCGGTTGATTAACGCCTTATATGCACCGCTATCAACTCGCCCGAAGTTATTTCCAAAGATATTTTTCGTTCGGACGCTTCGTTGGAAACGCCTCGCGTGTCAACTGAACGGAGTATATCGTTTTTTAAGGGATATTTAAGCCCGGAGCTCGATTTTACTTTAACCCGCCTGAAAAGCGGCCTGAGTGAAACAGTGTCGCCGGGCTTTATATTTTCGGTAATTTCAAGCGTTTTGAAATGGCGGTTGAGAAGATAAACGCTCGTTCGCGTTTCGTGCAAAGAAATATTTATTTTATATTCGATTGAAAAACAAGCCGCGGTGAAGATATTTGCGAGAGTCTGATGGAGGCGTCCGGAAAGGCCGCCGAAAACGATTATTTCGGAAGGCCTGCGTTTCGCCGAAACCGCCAGATCGAGAGCCAGATGAAAGTCGGTGAAATCTTTCTCGGCGGGATATTTAATGATTTCCGTCGCCGATTGGCCGGTTTTCTTCAGTATTTGAGGTTTTATCGAATCGAAGTCTCCGATGAGATAGTCCGCCGGGGTTTCCGGATAAATAAGATGGATGCCGGAATCCGCGCATATGACGGCGGGTTTTTCTTTACGGCCTCCTTCGCGGCGCGCGGCGGCGATATGAGCTGCGACGATTTTTTTGAAATTTGCGTTTTGCTTTGAATTGATTAAAATAAAGCACTTCATCATCCCTATCATAAACCAAATCGGGTTTCGTGTCAACTTAATTTTAGCTTAATTTGGCTGAAAAAATCCGTTCCGCTTCTGAAAGCCAGACTTGAAAAAAAAGCGAAAATATATTATAATCCATTACCGGTGCTTTTAACGGGATTATAAAGACGCGTTTATTGTTTAAGGAGAATTATGTTCCGGCATGAAAAATCGATTTTATTTATTATTCTTATTTTCACGGCGCTTTTTTTAGTCGCTTCGGAAGGCCCGGCGCAAATCGCATCAGGGGCGGAAACTTTGATTTGCGATATCTGCTCTGGCGAAATTACCAGCCAGTATTACAGGCTTAAAGAAGAAGGCGCGCAAAAGTTCGAAACGCTCGTCTGCGAAACTTGCTACGAAAAAACTCCGCGCTGCGAAGCCTGCACCGGATTCATGCGTGAAGGGCGTAAATTCGGCGGCAAAACTATATGCGGAAAGTGTTATAATCATTATAAGGATAGCCCGCTGTGCGCGATATGCAAGAACAATATAATGGGATCGTACGTAAAATATTCCGATCAGGCTTCGGGCGCTTCGTCGTTTATCTGCCAGGCGTGCAATGACGGCTCTAAAAAATGTTCTTTATGCGGCATGCCTTCGGCTTCGCTTACGCAGGTAGCAGGCCGGGCGCTTTGCGAAAACTGCGTTTTGAAATCGAAGACCGCTCCGGTCTGTAAAATTTGCGATAATCCGATTTTATCCTCTTACATGCACTATAAAGACAAAAAAAACGACACCACCATATACGTGTGCGATCCCTGCGCAAAAGGCAACCGTAAATGCTTCGTATGCGGCGTTCCTGACGGCAATCTGAGCGAGGTTCAGCAGCAGCCCGTCTGCCCGGGATGCTTTAAAGACCTAAAAAAATGTTACGGCTGCGGCAAATATATATTCAGAGTCAGCTATAAATATGAGTTGACCGAACAGCAATACTGCGCGGACTGCCAGCAGAATACCGATAAATGCGACGTGTGCGGCCTGCCTACCGGAGCAAGCCCGGTTAAGCTTACCGACGGGCGAAAAATATGCCCGGACTGCGAATCCACGGCGGTTAAGAACGTAAATGAAGTGCGTGATTTGTATGCGGCGGTTTCCGGATTTTTAATCGACGAGTATCGCATGCAAATCGGTAACGTGAATAAAATAAGCTTCAAGGAAATCAGCGAAATGCGCGAGCTCGGCGAAAATACCCCTACGGCCGAAAAAGGCGTTATTCCCCTCGGAATTTTTTCGCGTCACGGTAAAGAATTCGACATTTTCGTCCAGAACAACCTTCCAAAAAATCTTCTTATAGGCGTTCTCGCACATGAATACGCCCATGCTTACGTTCGCGACAGGATGCCTGATTTTGACGATACGCTCATAGACGAAGGTTTTGCAGAGTGGATACGGCATAAAACTCTCACGAAGATCGGCGACGAAAAAGGCGCGAAACTTATCGAAATGAGAAAGGATATTTATGGCGACGGTTTTAAAAAGATCGTCGAAATAGAAAAAAAGAGCGGGCTCAACGGCGTTTTCGGTTTGTTTAACGGTCCGGGAGCGGAAAAAAATACTAATTGACAATAACCCCGATTAGTAATATAATGTATGAAGATAATTAAAAAAGCGATAAAATATTGGCGGTTTTAATTATCTTTTTTTTAGATCGAGTTTTTCGTTTTATAATAATAATTTTTCAGGAGGTTCGTTCATGTTCAATTTCATTGGATTAAAAAAACAGGCTGTGGCGCTGGTTTGTTTAATATTTCTGGCGGCGGTTCCCTGCGCGGCTTTATCGGCCGAAACCAGAGCGGTGCTTTTCGACAACGCTCACCTTGAAAGCATAGGAAACGCCAACTGGACCATTACCGGCGGCTATTCCGATTTCGCGGACACTATAAAAGGCCTGGGATATCAGGTTGAAGAAAATAAAAACCAGAAGATAACGCTCGATTATCTTAAAAAATATGAAGCGTTTATAATACCCGAGCCAAACACGAAATTCAATCCGGAAGAAGAACAGGCCATCGTAGAATACGTTAAAGCGGGCGGCGGGCTTTATATGATAGCCGATCATGCCGGCGCCGACCGTAACAACGACGGATGGGACGCCGTTAAGATCTTCAACAATTTTTCAACGCCGTTCGGCCTTAAATTCGCCGATAAATGGGTTAAAAAAGAGATGCCGGTTCGCGGAAAAATCGAACAGGACGCCATTACGCATAAAGTTAAATATTGCGGCACATGGGGCGGCACTGTAATTGAAATACTCGATCCTTCGATAGCCCGCGGCCATATTTTTCTGTCCGAGCCCAACAGCGGCGGCGCATATATCGCAACGGCCAACTACGGCTTAGGCCGCGTGGTGGCTTTCGGCGACAGCTCGCCTTTCGACGACGGCACCGGCGATAAAGGCAGCCAGCAGCTCGTAGACGGCTTTAACCTTCTCGAAGCGGACCATCGCCAGCTCGCGATCAACACGATGTGCTTTTTGCTCAATAAGAAGACCGAAGAATATCCTATAAAGCTTAAATTTTATTTCGAAGGCGGAAAGTTGAACGCAAACCCCGGCGAACAGAAAGAATTTCCTCTCGTATTAATCAACCAGAGTTCCAAAGAATATTCGAATATAATAATAGACTTCTACAAAAACAGGCCTTTCGAAGATAAGATGAAATTTTATTCGATGAAGGTGGATAAAATCGCGGCCGGAGAAAAAGCCCGCCTGATGGTTCCTTTTAAACAGGACGACCGCCAGATGTTCGTTTTATATACCACGGTAGTCTGCGCCGAAGACTCTACGGCCAATATTACCGGGTTTAACTCTATCATGGTCGGCGTTCCCATAATGTTTTTCCTCGACAGCTTCCACGAAAACGACTACAACAACCGCATAAAAATGCTTAAAAACGCCGTCGGCGAAGACGGCATTTTCTTCACCCGTTCGAAATTCGCCATGTCGGACCGCGACCTTGCAAAAGTCGATGTGGTGGCCATTAACGCACCCAAAGCCGGAATGAAAATCGCTCCCGAAGAAGTAGTGGCGCTCATCAACCATCTTAAAAAAGGCCGCGCGCTTTTATTGCATGCTAAAGGTCCCGACTCGAACTGGGGCGATAACGCCGGACTTAACGAACTGCTCAAAGAGCTGAGCATTCCCGCTTCTTTCGAAGCTCATCCCGAATTCAAGTCCAGCGGAGGAAAACCCGTTGAATTCGAAGTTAAAAAGAACGATTATATTTTCGCCGGGAATTTCGCCAAAGTGATGGGCGAGTCGCCTTCGTGCGTTAAAATAGACGAAACCGAACTTAAAAAGAAAGGCTTTACGTATCAGGTCATCACAACTCTTCCGGGCAGCGAAGTTCCGGTCGACGTGGTTCTGGACGCTTCCAAATCAAATACCGGATTCGGTAAAATCGCGCTGTTCGGCTCTTTTCACATGAGCGACGGCTCGTATCAGATGAGCGTCGATTCGCCCACGCATTATTTCAATATAAGGACCATACGCGCTCTGGCTCCCGAAAAAGGCGCTTTCGCCTCGAACGCCCCGCAGGGCGGCGACAGCAAAAACGCTCCTCAGGGGCCGTTTTTAAGGGGCGTCGCAAAGGCCTACGCTAACGGTTCATTGTTTATAGAGGATTTCGGCGTGAAAAAAGAGATAAGAATAATGCACGGCCTCAGCGAAGAAAAAGCCCTGACCGAGTTCGCTAAAATTAAAGGCAAACTCGTAAAAATCAATTTGAGGGCTGATATAAGCGAGCCCACCGCGGACGGGTTCCATGTTATCGAGTACCGCAAATAAACCGGGCCTGAAATAAATTAATGGATAGTAAAAATCCTCCGTCAGAGACAGACGGAGGATTTTTATATATTTGATCGGCTCCGCTGCGAAGAGGATTTGAACTATTTACTGCTTTACGGAGTAATAATTCATTATAAAAGGAAGAACGGTAAGTAATATTCCTACCGAAACCAGCAGGAAAGTTCCGCTTACGAAATAAGGATATACCATCATAATGGCGCCTGAGGCCATAAAGTAAACGTCTTCGTTGCGCTTGCCGGCCGAAAAATAACCCATTCCGGTTATGCTTATAAATACAATAAAAAACCAGTAAACCCAGCTAGAGGCTGATTCGTCGTCCGCGCCGCTCGCTTTTTGTATCTGCTTCATAACTTCAGAAACGCCTTCAGCGCCCTGAAGCTGAACTCCGTGGTTTTTAAGCTCCTTGTTTATTTTATCGTTGAGGTCCGTCCGGGTCGTTTCCATTAATTTTTCGGTGCGCTCTATGTCTTCGTCTTCGCTCTGGGCGAGGGCTAAAGAGCCCGCTGCAAGGACGAGCGCGAAGGCGAGCGCGGT
>JAKPTH010000485.1 GCA_029571125.1 bacterium | reverse complement strand
TACAGATACGATTATGAAAAATCACTTCCCCTGCCCAGCCAGGTGGCGAAGTCTAAAATGGAACTTCAAAAGGCGAAGCTGGATTTCGAACTCGAACAGTTCAAGCTTTCCAAACGACGGCAGAAACTCAATTACGATCTGGAAAAAAAGGGCATCGAAATACGCTCAAATAATTATTCGCTCAAAGAAATTAAAAAAATAGTCGACGGCGCTATCGTCAAGGCGCCGATTTCCGGTACGGCGGTTTACGTTAAAAAATGGTCCTCCGAAGGAATGAAAAAAATAAAAGAAGGCGATATAACCCGTGAAAATATGACGTTTTTAGAATTGGCGAACCTGGACGGCTTTTATATCAAAGCCAGCGCGCCCGAAGAATATTTCAATAAGATAAAAGTCGGCCAGCCGGTATCTTTTTACCTGCCTTCGGCGCCGGATAAAAAATATCAAGGAAAAATTAAAAATATAGGCCTTTTCGCAAGGGAACGCGAAGAAAGCGACATTTTTTCTTTCAACCGCGGCGAAGCCGCCACGGAAGCGCCTAAATATTTCGATATAGAAATTGAAACCGGCGAGAAAAATCCTAAATTCCAGCCCGGAATTTCCGTTAATTTCGAAATACCTCTCGAATCGAAAAACGGCGTCATAGTGATCGCCCGTAAATTCCTGTTCAAAGACCGTGAAGGCGATTTTGTATATTTAAAAAGCGGCGCGAAACAAAGAGTTAAATGCGGCATCAAAAATCTCGAAGACGTCGAGATAACAGAAGGCCTGAAAGAAGGTGACGTAATTGCTTACTGAAATATTGATAGACGGCATTCTCAATTTCTGGCGCAATAAATTAAGAACCTTTCTCACCATGCTCGGAATTATTTTCGGCGTCGCCGCCGTCATCGCGATGCTCGCGATCGGCAACGGAGCTAAAATCGAAACGGTCCGCCAGATAGAATCTTTCGGAGCCACGAATATAATAATTCGCCCCGTCACGCTCAGCAACGAAAAGCTCGAACAGGCAATACGTAAACTTTCGGAAGGCCTCACAGTGGCCGACGCGGCTTATATAAAAGAAGTCCTGCCCTTCGTGGTAAATGTCGCTTCGTCGTTCGAAATGAAAGAGTCAAAAGTCAAATACAACTCGATCGAACCTAAATCCACCGTCGTCGGCATCGACGAAAATTACGCCAGAGTCGTTAATCTCAAACTCGCCGAAGGACGGTTCATCGATTCGCTCGATCTTAAAAATTACAACAGAGTATGCGTAATCGGACCAAAAATAAGAAAAGAACTTTTCTTTAACGAACCAGCCATAGGCGCGGTTATAAAAATCGATAACCAGCAGTTCAGCGTAATCGGCGTTACCGAAGAAAAAATTTCGTCAAAAGGATCGGCCTCTGAAAAAAAACTTCAGATAAAAACACGCGACGCCGAAACCGATATTTATATCCCCATAAGCGTGTCGCAGAAAAAATTCGCCAGACCCGTCAAGCCGGGCGAAACACACTCTAAAATGCTTTATAACGGAGTTTCGGAGCTTTACGTAGAAGTACGCTCCACCGAATGCCTGGCGTTCGCTAAAAATATGATATCTTCGATTTTAAAACGCCGCCACTTCGGAGTGGACGATTTTGAAATTATCGTTCCGCTCGAAGTGCTCGAACAAAGTAAAAAAGCGGTCGAGATATTCAATCTGGTAATGGTTCTGATCGCAAGCCTGTCGCTTATAGTAGGAGGAATAGGCATTATGAACATAATGCTGGCCACCGTAACCGAAAGAACCCGCGAAATCGGACTCAGACGCGCGATCGGCGCGACCGCTAAAATCATACTTTTCCAGTTCGTGGCGGAAGCTACTATAATTTCTGTCATTGGCGGAGTCATCGGAATATTCTGCGGACTTGTAATCAGCTACGGCGTTTCAGCCTACACCGGCTGGAGCACTTATACAACCGGCGGCTCCATTCTGCTCTCGTTCTCATTTTCAGTTTTTACCGGCATATTCTTTGGATACTATCCCGCTTATATAGCCTCGACTAAAAATATAATCGATGCTTTAAGATACGAATAAATATCAAAATCTAATCATAATATTTAAAAAAATCCGCTCACAGGGTGATACAATGAGTATTAAAGATAATTTAAATTATGTTAACCAAAAAATCGCTATGGCGGTTCAAAGACGGCGAGAATTTTTCGAATGCGGCGGTAGAGAAGGATGCGCGGCCGGCTATGATGTTACTATCGTTGCCGCGTCTAAATATGTGGACGCGCAAACTATCATCGACGCCCGGGATGCCGGCGTCAGAGTTTTTGGCGAAAATAAAATACAGGACCTTAAAACTAAATATGAATACATTCAAAATTACAGGCCGGATATTTTAAAGGATATCAAATTCCACGTTATAGGCCATCTGCAGTCCAATAAAACGCGCGACGCCGTCGCCTGCGCCGATTTGATCCAGAGCGTCGATTCCATAAAACTCGCTCAAAAAATCAACGACCAGTGCGAAAAAGCCGGTAAAAAAATGGAAGTGCTCATCGAACTCAAAACCTCCGGCGAAGAAACCAAAACCGGAATACCGCCAGAAGAAGCCATGGAACTCGCTTCGGCTATTAACGCCTGCGGCTCGCTCGCGCTGTCCGGCGTTATGACCATGGCAGTTTTCGACGGCACCGCCGATGAAATACGCGCCTGCTTCGATAAAGCTTATTCTTTTTTCAAGATCCTTAAAGATAAATACGGCCCCGGCTGTAAATACCTTTCAATGGGAATGAGCGAAGATTTCGAACTTGCAATCGAACGCGGCGCCAATATTATTAGACCAGGCCGCATACTTTTTAAGTAAATCATCTCTTTCGACTTTTTTTGATAAGGGAAGGCGATGGGCCAATGGCCCCTCCCTTCCCTTAAAATCCCTTCCAACCCCTGATTCGCCTGACGCTTTATGCTGGTGAAGTATCTGCTTTTCTGTCTGGGCTTTAATTTTGTCTTTCCATTTTTGGTTTCTGTTTTTTGCAGACGCGCGCACGCGCGCGTCTGCCAGCAATAATGGCCTGCTGGTAAGTCAACATTAAGTTTTATTATTACCACTAAGGCTAATCAACCTATTTTTAAATTGCTTTTAAGCGTATAGCAGGGGCCAGACAAAATTTTTGAGTGCCGCCTCCTTGCCATCCATGGCATCGGCGGCACTAAGACATCCATGTCTGTCGGGCGGGAGGTCGGGGCACGGACGCCCTAATGCCGCACGCGCCCTGCCCATAACTGCCCGCTTAAA
>JAKPTH010000227.1 GCA_029571125.1 bacterium | reverse complement strand
TTCACGATGCAGTCGCAGAATTGGTAGTCGAGGCCCTCACAGCCAATTTCGGAAAATAGGAGAATGTCAAGGCCGTCATCACCTTCGGATCCGCTTTCGAATCTTTCGCGGTATTTTATGCGCTCTTCGTCAGGTGTCCCGCCATGGACCATTCCGACACTGTATCCCGACCGCCTGAGATCGTCGTAAAGATAATTGAGAGTATGCCTGAAACTGCTGAATATCATTATTTTTTTATTTGGCATTTTTTGCTTGTCGGCGATAAGTTTCACAAGCGCTTCTAGTTTAGGGTCGTTTTTGTCAAGTTTTCCGGCGGCTTCTATCAGCGCTCTTATTCTTGATTCGATAATATTTATCGCTTCGTTTGGAATGACAGCGTCTTCGCTGCCGGCTTCAGTCAACGCCAGTTCGTCGATATGCCGGTTGAGAATGTCTTCAAGGAACGGAACCAGGCCGAACAGACAGCTTGCCGCCTGCCTTCTGATGGTCGTCATCATGAAAACTATATTTTTGTCATTATGAAGCAGGCCGAGTATTTCGGACTGAATATTCAGCAGCTCGTCATGAATGTTCCTTTGCGCGGCGGTAAACTCAACCACCACGGTCTCAGGTCTTCTCACCGTAAAATTGCCGATGTCTCGTCTTAATGTCCTGTTAATTATGCCGGAAAATGTATGAAGACCTTCCAGATCACTTATCAGCCTGACGCGGTCCTCATAAGAGATATTTCCTGACGCGATAACCGACCTGACGCGGTTGAATTCGGGATTATCCGCCATTATCGAACGACCCCACGAGGTCGCCAGGGCGCCGTCAAGGGCCTCGACTGCCCTTTCGCTCCATTGGGGCCCCTGCGCGCGCGCAAATGATACGGCACGATTGATGAATGGATTAGGCTCCGCCATATGCGCAAAACTTTCTTTGTCTATAATAAGATCCGGCCTTAAAATATTCAATAATACAAATAGGTCTTCGCTTCCGAGCTGAATCGGGGTCGCCGTCAAAAATATCACCGCTTCGGCATGATCGCAGAAAAAACTTACGGCCTTATGCCCGAAAGTGCTCTGATTGCGAATATGGTGCGCCTCGTCGACGATGACAAGATCGAACCGCGGCGGCGGGTCCAGACCCAAAAGCCCCGTTCTGCTTCTGCCCCTTTGTCTTCCGCCTGGTTCAGTGCCATTGATCAAAGTATCGTCAAAAAGAGAATATGGAACTATTATTTTCCTTGAATGATCCGGCCACACACCTTCGAGGTGCATTTCATTTATACAGTTTTTAAGTGCCGGTCCGTCAAGCTGAATAAAGCGCTCATCGAAACGCTTCATTTCTTTAAGCCATTTTTGTTCGGTTACAAGCGGCCTCGGGCATATTATCAATACTGACTGTATATCTCTTCTGGCTTGAATTTCGCGAAGGATGAGCCCTGCCTCAATGGTCTTTCCCACACCGACTCCGTCAGCTATAAGCATTCTGGGTCTGTCGGCTTTGATGAATTTTAATACCGGCCTGAACTGGTAAGGTATAAAATCGATCCTCGCGGCATTAAGCGAATGAAGCGTCGACAAACCAGGGTGGATGATCTGCTGAGACGAAATATAAGCGTGAAAACATTCGCTCTTAAGCAGTTCCAATTCTGATTCAGGTTTTTCGGCATTAATAAGCTGTGACTCATAAAATGTTTTTCGCCCCGTGCTTAAGAAAACATCATAACGATCTTCAGGCGTTCCAGAAATAACGGACATAACGGCACCCTGCAAATCCGGGTTCGACCTGACCTTGACAAGCTGTCCGGGTTTGAATCCGCTGCTATTTTCAGACACTCCAATCACCTCCACGACTTCGCTTTTCGGCGGGTTTGCTTTATTCAATAAGTTCAACTTGTAAACGCGTATCTCTTCAATCATGCTTTCATCTGCGCCAATAACGGCTGCAAACCGCTGTGCTGTATCAGCATCCCGGTAAATGTCTTCCGTCAAAAAACCCTCGCCGCTCTGGTGAGCCCAACGATTGCGAACAGTCTGCATTTCCTTCAGGTAGTGGCGATTTTCCTGGAGCCAGTTATACCTGGATGAAAGCTGGTACCAGTTCTGGTCCATGACACGCAGTAAAGCCGCAATATCAAGGGCGGCAAGAGATTTAATATTCTGCTGATCGATCCTTTGCTTCTGCTGGTATGAAAGAACTTCAAGGACTGTCTTATTCCACCAGTCTTCGCCGCATCCGGGCAATATCTTACCGAGAAAATCTGCCAGGCTGTTAGTTAATTTAAAAAGAATATTATTTAAATTGATGTCCATAATTTTCCTTTCCAAAGTTCAAATTTGATCATGACAATGCCTGTTAATCCTTTAAAAACATAATGAAAAGAGATATAAAGTAATCAAGCAACAATATATCATTTAAGTCATGTAAAGTCAACGAAAAGCATCGTTTTTGTTAAACAATATTACTCATAAATTGAGTTTTTTCAATTATCAATGCGCAAAAGACTTTCGGGTAAGTTAATTATAAAACTTTTTAACCAAATACAAATATTTTTGTTACTGCAAATAATTTTGTGCCGATATTCAAGCATGCAACAAGATAGTTTACCCAAAAGCCTGGCTCTAACATTGAGCATTAGTAATGGCTTTGTAAAATCAAAATCATTTGAACACCTGAGGATTTTGACATCACATTTTATCAAAGCAAGTAGCATGCCAGATATAACATACACGAATATACTCTGACAAGTGCGACCTCAAAGGCCGAAATTTATTTTCTTTCATTCTGGTTTTTCAAAAAAACTTCGTTAGCTTCCATTAAATCAGATAAATTAATCGATTTAGCATTTAAAAGGACTTCTTTAATCACTTCAACCCATTGTACCGCGGCTACTATGCCTCTGTTATTGTTCCGGTTTGGCCTTCTCCATCTTGCTTTAATCATTTGCGATAACATTTCCAGAGCTTCCATATAGTCATGGATATGCTCCTCTTCACCTTTTTCTCCAATGGTATATGTATTTCCGGAGATCAAAACCGGGCTGAAAAAAGTATTATCTGAAGCAACGGGAACTCTTATGATTTCATTCATTATTTTACCTCCCTAAGACGACTTGAAAGCATGAATATGCTTTTCACATTACTGATTCATAAACTTTTGGATAAATCAATTAAGATTCATTCGGTTCAATCGGTTAATTTATTTATATATTTGGTTTATTATAATCAATTATTGATATAATGCCGGTAGCCTTATTTCTTCCTGATAATTTGAAATTTTCTTCAGTTGAATAAATAAATTGTTCAGCAAATTTATAAATTAGCGTATTGATGTGAGCTATGTGCGCAACGGTAGCTTCTGATTTTTCAAATTGTCTTTTAGCTTGCCCAATGAGCGCAACCTCTTTACTTAGCGGGAATATAATTTCAGTATCTTCAATCATTTGATAAACGTGAGAACTCAAAATTGAAACTGGTTTGGGTTTGTTCCAGTAAACTATGACAGGATTATCGGAGCAAATGAAAAAATCTATGCCAGTTTTTATATATATAATCGACCATTCTCGTTTTAAAAAAGAAGGTAATATTTTTTCGTACATCTCAAACATTAAAATCATTAAAGGCAAGTTGTTTACTTCGATATAATACTTTTTATTTAATACAAAATCTTTAATTTTTTCATAAGACACTTCCTTATATTTAACTTGTAAAGTCTCATCTAATAAGGAAAAAAACTTCTTATAACTTTCCTCTGAATCGGCAAATATGTCGGCTGCTTTTTCACCTTTGCTTTTATAAAAAGATTTGAAACGGTTTATAGTACTTGGAACTCTTACGGCTTGAAGTGCGATAAACTCCATTAAATAATTGAAATTGTCTCCAGCCGGTATCCTTAACTCATTCAAGACTTCATTTATAGCGGTAGCAGCATTACTTTCAACTTCACCAATAGCATTTTCAACGTAGTCAAAACCTAATTCCGGAATATCGATATCGTAAAAAAATTTTTCACAAGCTGTTTTTTCTATTGATGTTTGATATTGTTTTAACTCTTTTTTATTGAGTACCCAAAGTTGTTTCTTTTTCTTGCAAGAAACAAATCCTGATAGATACAACCTTGGAATATAGTGATGGCGTTTAGGAATTCTATTCATTACGTCTCGATGACTTTCTTTAATATTTTCAGATTTATTTGACAAACAAACAATAAAATGTTAAAATACGATTAATCCGGATTTCCGGAGGTGGATGGGTTACCCATTGGTCCGCCGCAAGGCGGATTTTTATTTTACGCCAAAAATATTTTTAAAATTCAAGTTTATTCTTTAAAATCAACACACGCCGGCCAACTTTTATACAACAGGGTTTGATCGAGCGTGATTCATCAGTTGGCGACTGATGAATTTCATGTGTATTATTATAAAGATTGGCTTAATCAAACAACTTAAAAAACGCCGGCCTCGGCATTTTTTCATAATCATCGGCGCCTTTTCCATCCCTGTCGCGTAAATTTGTCTTCGCGCCCTTTTCCAGAAGCATTTCAGAGACATTGCTCAATTTATAAAGCCTGGCGAGCATAAGCGGAGTCTGGCCGGCCTTGTTCGCCTCGTTAATGATATATTTATCCCGCTTGATCAGCCTTTCGGCCTCAAGCGTGTTGCCGCACTTTATGTGCCAGGTAAGGTAAGTATCGCCGTATTGCCTGATTGTTTTCTCCTCGAGCGCGACCTGTTCGTCGGGCGTAAGCATTCGCGGCTGGGGGATTCCGGTCCGCGCCTCTATCTCTTCATAGCGGGCATTAGCCGCATCGCATTCAGCACGCTGTTTTTGCATAGTTTGAAGCGCCGATGTAATTCCGCTCAATATAGCTGCTTTTCGCGTTGAGGGACCTGTCGATCGTACGACCGGGGTATAAGACGGAGTATATGTTGGCGTTGTATATGCCGGGGTGATTTGTGGCGAAGAGTAAGCCGGAAGGTCCTGACTGGACGGAGACGGCTGCGAATTTTCCAAATAGCGCTTCTGATTGCCAGTCTGGCCCGGATCTTGTGAATAAATCGAATAGTTATTGTTTTTATTTTTTCTTTTTATGTAATACATGCTCGAGGGATTATTTATGGAATCCGGATCATACTTATTCGCTGAAAGTTTTCCGGCGTAATTTCCATACTGATCATATATTTTAGGTGCGTTCATAGTGTAAGGATTGGTCACCGATTTATCGCTGTATTTACTGCCATATTCACTATATGGATTTTTAATGCTATCAGAAGAGTATTTGCTGCCGTATGTTCCGTATGGATTGCTGATAGAATTGGAGTCGTACTTATTGCCGTTAAGGTTTCCCAGAAATTTGCCTTTTGAGTTATCCTGCGCGGTCGCCGCAGAATATGCTATAACAAGCAATGTTAAAATCAAACTTATCAATATATTTCTTTTCATAAATCCTACCTTCCATTCTCTGTAATTTCATGTACTGAAAAATAATCTCTTATTTCCCCTGATATACGAGCCTTTTCAATAATATTTATAAATTCGTCAGTTTTTAAAAGTTCATCCGAAACATCATAATAATCAATGACAACTTCAAACTCATTAATAAAAGTCTTGACCGATGGAAATTTGACCTCTTCTTCTATAATCTGGCTTATGACTTCCTTCAAAGCCGTTATTTTATCAATTTCGCCGCTAAAAACTCTTCTTTTAATCGGCGGATTTTTTTCAAAAATTTTATTAATTGAATTTTCATCGTTTTTTACATTTGAATATAGGTAATCGAGAAGCTCGTCACGGCTTTTATTTAAAACGCCAATAAGGCTTGAAGAATTGGATTCGTTTTCGAGGCTGTTGATAAAGTTATCTCTGTATTCGTTAATTTTACTTTCAAGTTCCCTGATTTTATCGGTCATAATTAAAGCGCCGAAGCGCCCCGCGGGAATAGTTAATTGTCCGAACAAGTCGTCAAATTTAGCTTCAAATTCTTTGAAAAAATCTATATTTTTAACGTCATCCTTTGTGATCACCGTCCAGCTGCTTTTCAATCTTTCCGTGCCAACTGTTCCTGACAGATATTTTTTAAACGGATTTAAATTGACGGATTTTCTTTCAATTTTAACGCCACGAACCTCTTTTCTGATTATCTTAAAAGCGTTTCTGTAAGCCGTAATCTTTCTTAAACTCGCGGGATCGACCGCAGGATTTTTTTCTAAATTTTCGATTGTTTTATCAAGTTTTTCATCAGTTTCCGTCCCCTGATCAAATATATGTGTCCTGGGGGGTGACATAAATGATATATCAGAAATTACGCCGGCATCATTTTTGAATTGCATTTGATGGAGTATTTTTTCTGTCATTTCGCTTCCGAATATAATACCGTTCGGAAAGGATGTCTCTTTCGGCTCTTCTTCCCACGAAAGTGCCGTCGGAGTGTATGACAGTGTGCGGTCATCGACTATCAGCATCGCCATTCTGATATTTTTCACAAACTTGATCGCAAACAATTCTTTACTGGCGCGGATAAGTTTTAACGCATCAGTATCGCCAAAACCATATCTGACGGTCTTATCGTCAGCCTCAAAATATAACTCGCAGCTGACGTTTTTACTTTTAACCAGCGCGGTCAAAACTTCAATTTCTTCTTTAAAATATGAAGTTTTGGCAAATATAATTCTTTTTTGCGCGCTCATCAAAAACTTCTTTAAAGATTTTGAATTCACGAACACTAAATTAACCGAATCATTACCGGATATCATCATATCGCCTTTCAAATTTTATCCAATGCCTGATGTTTGTTTTTTATGATCAAATTTAGTGATCTAAATTTTTTCGACTTCAAAATCGCTTCTCATGAAACGGTATCGAATCTTTCAATGTCTTTTCTTATAAGTTCTTCGAGTTCCCTCTCGGACGGCAGCGCTACCTTATACCTTGAAACAAAAAGTTTATTGTCAAGCCCGGTCACGGAGTATTTTACTTTGGTCGTGCTCCTGTCTGTGCAAAGTATAATGCCGACCGGCGGATTGTCGCCTTTAGCCATAATATTTTCGCGGTAATAATTGAGGTAGAAATTCATCTGGCCGGCATCGGCATGTGAAAATTTACGAACCTTCAGGTCGATAAGAACATGGCATTTCAAAATCCTGTGGTAAAATACGAGATCGATTCTGTCGTGCTCGTCATCTACCGTGATTCGTTTCTGGCGCGCCTCGAAGCAAAATCCGTTGCCAAGCTCGATAAGAAACTCCTGTATGTGATCAAGCAGCGCCGCTTCGAGATCGTTTTCAGAATATTCTTTGCGTTCGGGAAGACCAGTAAATTCGAGAATATATGGATCGCGAATCATTTCCTCAGGCGTTTCAATTTCGTTTTTGAGATTAACGCGCTTTAGCATCGCAGCTTTATTTTTTGATAATCCGATGCGCTCAAACAGCAGTGATTCGATCTGGCGCTTAAGCTGGCGAACGCTCCAGGCGCCCTTTATGGCCTCGACTTCGTAAAACGCTCTTTTCAGCGGTTCATCGATTTTCAGCAGTTCTGTAAAATGGGTGAAAGTCAGATGCGACAACAATATCTCGGATTTCAGCTGGTGTTCCTTCGTTTTTACTGCAATTGCTTGAGGCTTATAAGATTCATCAGTCAGTGACTGATGAATTTCAGGTATCAGGTTTTTCAATTCGCCAGTCACCGACTGACGAATTTCAGGATAGGAAAAATAAAAAAGGCGAAAAAGCCGTAAATTCGTCACCGATGCACCTTTGAAACCTGTTTTTCCCAGAGCAGCCGACAATTCCTCGAAAAGCCTGTCGCCGTATTTCGCTCGATCTTCGCCATTCTGTTCAAATTCGACAATATAACATCCTATAAGCCAATTCCGGATCGTCAGCATCTGGTTGGCGTGCGCCGCGACCCGTCCGAATAAAGCATCGTGCATGGTTGAAACGGCGGTCAGAAGTTTTTTGAAGTTCATATTATCAGTCCTTTAGTTTTTCATTAAAGCTATCGCATTTCGCGATACCATATTTCAGCCTCTTGCGGTCGCAAATTGCGACTTCAAATTTTTTCGGCTTTTAAGGTCACAATTTGTGACCTTAAACATCACTTGCCATGTGCCCCGCCCTCGCATCCCCCGGCGGCGGATCAAGATTCGTCTGATAAGCCTTTCCTGTTTTAATTGCCTCCGCCATCTCATCAAATATTTCGAGAATGACTTTTTTCGTGCGGTAAGAGCCGTGTTTGTCCTGGTCTTTGCGCTGTGTTATTGGAAACGTATCCATTATGTAATCGACATCGTCACGGCTGATTTCGTATAGATGAAAATACGCGGCGTCAAGTTCGCAGCGGATCATGAACCGACGCTCTTCGTCCCATTTGAAAGGCCGGCCGTCGTAGCCGCAATCAAGGGCGAAGGGCGCAAGGTCGTGGGCGGTGTAAACAAGTTCGAGGACGCGAAGCGCAATAAAATCAACGTCTGTATTTTTGTATTTATTTTGCTTTAAAAATGGCAATTGTTGAGTAGTTCCAAATGTCATGTTCGTTCCGCCAAGTTTTTGCCTTACAGCATAGTCAAAAATATATGAACTGGAATTAGCTAAAAATGTGCATGCATTAGAAGATATTAAATTTACGCTCATAATAACAGGAAGACTGTTACCATATCCGGCTAATGGAGTTATGGAAGAAATAAATGTGCGTTCATCAGTAGAACGGGCGATCCACCGATAACCCAAAAAATATTTATATTTATGGTTACCGGATGTGGTTTTAATTACTTCATCTTCCGCCACCCAATACCTCGGCATAACCACATTATTCGGATTCGCGTAAAATTCCGCGTCCATTTCCCGTTCGTCGTCGGCCGTGCTGCTGGCCCAGCGGTGATTGTAATGATGTATCATCTTCGCCTCATACAGCGGCAAATACCGTTCATTACCTTTTTCGAATATATTTCCTTTTAAAGTAAAACCTTCACCATCGAGCTGCTCACGCATCCTGAACAGATGCGAATCGTTAGACATATCGAACATTCTTGAAAATGAAATCCCCCACGGATTTTCGTCCGGCTTGCCGTCTCGTCCTTCTTTTATCAACACTGGCACGCGCCTGTAAATCGCTTTGGTTATTTCAGCGTCACGCTTCGACCGGAATATCGGGCAGGTTTTCGTATTCGGATTAATCAATTCAATATCTTCTTTGGACAGTTTGAATACTTTTTCAGGATCGCTAAGATCCTCCGTCTGATAGAGGAAAAAAGCAAAATCGGCGCCGAATTTAGAAGGCCGTTCTAACCCGGTCAATGTCAGAAGACTGAATTTATAACTTCTATGAACACCAGGAAAAAGCGCCTGCCTGTTTTCAAAATCAAAGAGGCTCGCTAGTGACTCT
Organism: bacterium; assembly: GCA_029571125.1. Lineage (GTDB taxonomy): Bacteria > Muiribacteriota > UBA9980 > UBA9980 > UBA9980 > UBA9980. The sequence continues at coordinate 8,137 of JAKPTH010000227.1, read as the reverse complement.
TTTTCAACAAGGCTCTGAAAGAAAAATTTTGTCGTGTCGTCCGTCGCTATGCCTGACGGAACAATGCAGCCCACGCGGCCTCTTGGCCCCATAAGGTTGCGTTTTAACTCGGCGAATATCGAATAAGTATTAACATCGCCTCTGCCGCATAACGGAAACAGCTTCGAATCTCTTACAAAATGGCTTTCACCTTCGGCTTTGCGAAGTTCATCGCAAAATTCCTGGAAAAGCGACGGATCGTTTTTCTTCAGATCGTCGATCATTCTTTTTCTGGCGGCTGCGTTCGGAGCATTCGCAATTTCCGGACTCTTTGACGCGAAAAATTCCTTTTCCTGAAGTTTTATTCTCTCCCACGGCGGGTTTCCGAGGACGCAATCAAAACCGCCGTTCCAGCCCATTTCTTCATTATCGGCTTTTGCGTCGGGCGCGGCGGGTTTGAAAACATCCGGAAATTCTATATGCCAGTGAAAAAATTTATACTGGTCTCTCAGCCGCCTGATTTCATTTAATATCACGCCGTCCACATTTTTGAAATTGTCCTTTATCAGCGCCAGAAGCGAATTTGTCATCGGAACCGGCGATGCGCCGCCGCCTTTAGTCTTGCTCCACACAAAAGCCGAACACCAGGCGTCACAGATAATTCTTTCGTGCATGTAATCGAAACTATTTAAAAAATCGGAATATTTTTGACTCATCTCTTTGATCTGCGCCAGATCGGAATCGTCTGAATTGTCGATATTTTCATATTTGTCAGATAGATTCGCCGCCGATTTCGCCGTGCCGGCCTTTTCGAATAAATTCATTTGATGGGCTTTATTCAATTTTTTAAGTTCGGAACAATATTTTTTGTCGTCGCCTTCTATCGGATTGAACGCTTCGTCCGGTATTCCGCCTTCATACAATTCATACTTGCCGTTCACGTATTTTTTCGGAGCGCCGTATAAAAGTTTCGGCGTCGCACCGACCAGACTGCTGCCGCATTTAATATGATGCTCTAAAAATGACAGCGGTTTTCCGGGTTCCAGCGCCTCCATCCAGAGATTGACCTTGCATAATTCCACCGCCATCGGATTAAGATCGACTCCGTAAATGCAATGACCCGCGACATCGCGAAGCGCCTTTCTATAACAATCCGGAGTGGGCTCTTCACCGCCGCTATACACGCGCGCCAGATAATTCGCCATGCGCCTTGCGGCTGATATTAAAAAATGTCCCGACCCGCAGGCCGGATCGCAGATTTTAAGCGCCAGAATCGCTTTCGCCGGTTCGGGTTTTTTCAGCGCCTCTTCGATCACAGGATCCAGAGCGGTTTTGAGCAAACATTGAACGAGGCTGTCCGGCGTGTAATAAGAGCCGGTCGTCTTTCGCTCATTGCCTGAAAGGGTTTTTAATTCGAATGTTCCGGAATCGGAATTAATTATCGGCGATAATTCCAGCAGCGATTCGAAAATACTGCCGAATTCCTCGGTATCGATGTTTCTGTAATCGATCGGACGCAGAACTTTATTATCTACGGTAAACCCGATCGAGCGAACCGCTTCGAGAAAATCCCTGTTTTCGATTTCGCAATTTACTATGTCCGTTATTGAATCTTCCGTCCACAAAAAGCTGCCGAGCGCCGGCAGCGCTATTTGAATCGAGTTTTCGCTTCCACACAGAATATTCATTACAACCTGAAGCGCTCTGAACAGGTCCGTATGTTTCGTTCCGCGCAGTTTCGATGCCATATTCCGAAGCCGCTTCGTCGAATAATATTTCATGTAACGCTCGCGCGCGGCCCTTATGTCATCGGCGAATTTACCGTTTGCCGGAAGCATTAATAGATCGCGGTCTTCGGCGGCGAATAAAAATAAAAGCCTGTACACTAACCTTAGAACCTGCCTGTAATAATCGCCGGTTTTGAGCGTTCCTGATTTCAATTTTTCGCGCAGCGCGGAATTGGCCGGGTGCGCTATAAATCCTGCGCCGAGATGCTCTATCGCTTTTGCGACTCCGTCACGAAGGGTTTCAAGGACTCTTATTCCCTGCCGCTCGGCCGTTCTTACCCATCTTTCGAGAATACACAGTTCCGGACGCGCGCCGTCAACTCTCGACTGATGGCATAGCAGCCATAATATAACGAAATCAGAATATGCTTCCGATTCCATCATCGCCTCGAGATCAAAGTCGATGCAAGCCTGGCGCGACAGCGCAAGATTGTCCCGAAGCACCCTCAATTTGATTCCATTCGAAACAAAACCCCAGAGATGATTGTCGCTGCGGTTTAAAAACTCCTGGACCATTCCGAACGGACTCATCTTCGACGCGCCGGCGACTCCGGCGGTCCGTCTGTCAAGATCGATATTGCAGCCGACGATATGGATCGGAACATTATTCCAGATGTGCGAAACCGGATATTGCTTTCCGTCTATCTCGATCTGGTTAGACTTTGAAAGCCGCCCGTAGCCGAGTTCCTGAAATAAAATGAGCATCCAGCCTTCGCGCGTCGCGGAAGTGCCGGCATCGCCTTCGACAAGTCCGGCACGCGCGTTTTTGAAATTAGACCATACGCCGACCATTCTGTTCCATGAACGGCTTATGGCTTCGTTAATGCGCTCGCCGGGAGCCAGATAATAAGATTCGGGCGTCAGGAATTCTACATCGTTCGAGCCGGCGGCGAGCTTTCTTAGAAATTCCGCCGGAAACAAGCCGCCTTCACTTTTTACGGTTACATAAGTTTCGCCTGGTTTCATATTTTATATACACCTCAAAAATTCTTACAGGGCCAATGCAGGTAGATATACATAAATCCCGAGAATATCCGCCGGCAGCTTTGGCGATATCTTATAAGTGATGCCCTTAATGTTAGCCTCGTCGCGCAGACGCCTGTGTGACATAAGAAGCCTGTCGGCGCGTGCGTATCCTTCTTTTTCGATTTGCGGAATAAGCCCGGAAAAATTGCTTTCGACGTTTTCAATGAAGTCGGCCGCCTGCTCCGGCGTGATGTTCTGGGCCGGCAATGCGGCCAAAAGAGCTTCTACTTCATCTTTGACGAGCCATTCGGCCTTTGCAGCGGCCCCTCTGAATCCGAGCATGGCGCATTCTTCGATTAGATTGCTCGTTTCCTGCGCGCCCTTTTTCATTGTGATATCGTATCTGAAGCGGACGAGTAATACCGTCGTCCTCTGGCTGACCGCCTTCGTCCTTATAGCGCCGGCGCGTCTGGCGACCGCATCCGATAACTTATCCAACGATGCGTCCATTACATAAGTGGCTAAGCCTTCGACTAACGGGTGAGTCCTTGTCAGATAAGTTACGTTTTTAGGGGCGGGATATTCAAAGCCTACGCTAATAGTTTTATCATCGATTTGTAAATGATCGCGAAGCGCCCTCGGCGTTTCTTTCATGTCGATATTTAAAAATTTTTGCCTGTCACTGACGATAGCGCGCGACGCTTTCAATGTGCCGATAAGAAAATCCTTAGCTTCATCCTTCGTTCCCATCTGCTCCCATGCTTCGTTTAATTCACGCGCTATTTCGTCGACTTTTATAGTCTCCTGCGCAAATACCGTCCTGGAGCGTTTTTCGCGGTCCGCCGCGCCTTCCCATTCCTTCGAAAATTTTTCGAGCGACGGTTTGAGGTATTCTTCGAGACCCGGTAACAGAAGCTGGCTCGATGTTTCATGTCCGCGCAACAGCAGCCCTTCGAAAATGGCTTCGACGAGCGATTCTGAATTTAACGGAACGGGGACGGATATACCGAGCGATGTTTTGATCTTCTTATGTTTACGCACGAGAACATCGAGTACGATGCCGTCGATAGGGTTATCAACGCCGTAATATGTGAGCACGCGTACACTGGGGCTTTTCTGGCCGTAGCGGTCAACGCGGCCTTCGCGCTGCTCGTGGCGGGTTGGGTTCCATGAAAGATCATAATGCATGACGGCGTCGAAAGTGTCCTGAAGGTTAATTCCCTCGCTGAGACAGTCTGTGCATACAAGCACGCGTTTTGGATTGTTTGCGAGTTCGAGGACGCGCGTTTCACGGTCGGCCGGCGGAAGATCGCCGGTAACGGCTGTAATGGCGACATCTTTTGGAAGCATCGGTTTTAATTCTCTGGCTATGTATTCGGCGGTGGGAATGAAGCGGCAGAATATTATCGGGTTATAGCCGTCAGCGATTAGTTTTTTTATGTGACCGGCTGCCAGTTGGAGTTTCTCGTCTTTTTTGCCGCATAATTTTTTCGCTTCTTCAGCCATCTTTTTAAGTTTATTTCCAGTGTCGCTTTTTACCGCTGCATCGGCATTAGCATCGGCATTAACATTAGTATCAGCATCGGTTTCGGTGTCGCTTCCCGGCGTGACATCGGTGGTTTCAAAAAGATCGTCGCTGTCGATGTCGAAAACCGAGCGCTTGCCGATTTCGTTTATTTCTTCGAGCGATTCGGCAGCGAGCGCGGCTGACCTGTTCCGGAGCGTTTGTTCGGCGGCCGCGGGGCTGGAGCCGACTGAACGCAGAAGCGCGAGCGCCGACCACCAGCGGATTCTTTTTTTATATTCATTGCCGCCTTCTTCTTTTACAATTTCGCGCGTAAAATCAAGGACCTTTTTGAAGAAATCGCCGTATTCATGGCTTAGATGATATGTTTCTTCCTTTTCTTCACGGCCCGGAAAAACAGTTTCCGCTTTCATGAAATGGCTGATATCGCCGCGCCTGCGCTGAATGAAATGAGCGGCAAGCATCCGGCGGTGTTTTTCATTTTCAGCTCCCGCAAGATCGGGCGGTAGTTTGGAAAATTCCGATTTTAACAGAGTCAGCAGCGAGCGGAACGCGTCTTCTTTGCCGCTGTGGGGCGTTGCCGTAACCAATACCATGTGGCGGTCGGGATTTTCCGCCAGTTTCTTCACCAGCAAATGCCTCTGGTGGCGGCCGCCGCGATTTTCGAATCCGAACGCGCATGAATGCGCTTCATCGATAATAACGAATTCGGGACATGATCGTGCAAATTCCTCACGGCGCCTGTCGGTTTTAATGAAATCCATCGATACGATGACGAATGGATAAATATCGAATAACGATTGGCCAAGCGCGCAGCGGCTTTCGAGTTTCGAAACGGTCGAAGATAAAACTAATTCGAAGTCCATGCGGAATCTTAAATATAATTCCTTCTGCCATTGCTCGGCGAGGTGCGGCGGGCAAAGAACCGCGATTTTTTGAATTTCACCGCGGTCGAGCAGTTCTTTTGCGATAAGGCAGGCCTCGATGGTTTTACCGATACCTACGTCATCGGCGATAAGAAGCCTTATGGGATTGAGTTTAAGCGCCATTATCAACGGAACGAGTTGATACGGGCGCGGCTCGAATCCAAGTTTCGAGAATGAACGGAACGGGCCGGCCGACGAGCGCGAGCACAGCCTGACCGCATTTCTGAGCATTTTACATGAAAGATGATCGCCCGTCATTTTCGGATCGGGAAGGTCGAATGAAGCTGATTCGACTTTTTCGAGCGGCAGATAAATGCCGGCGATTTCTTCATCGCTGCCGCCAAGCGGCCTTAAAAGAAGAAGATTTTCGTCCGAGCCCGGCAGGATCACCCATTCACGGCCGCGGGCTTTAACTAAGGAGCCTGTCGAATAATTCATTTAATCCTCCCGAAAACATTTGGATATTTTTTAATTATATTTTCCCAGTTGCTCTCATCGTCGTGCCTGAAGCGGATAACCGTGAATCCGATATTCAACATTGACTCGTTAAGTTCGGCGTCGATTTTTTTATATTTTTCGTAATCATGATGTGGCCCGTCGATATATATCGCGACTTGAGTATCTTTATATAAAAAATCGGGCGTGCTGCCGCATGCTTCGATCTTCTTTTGAGCGTGCGTCGGCAGTTTCAACTTATTTTTTGCGATCAGCTCGAGCCATTTTCTTTCGAGCCCTGACTGCGTGAGATTAGTGAGCTCCTGCAAATGTTCAGCATATGTTTTTCCGCCGGATGAGCATATCACTTCTGAATTCAGCAGCTGCATTAGTATTTCCTTGATCGCCTGCCTGTCGAGGATGTCGTGGTCGCGCTGATTCGAATAATTCATAAGGCAGTTGTAGCAGGCGGCTTCGCAATCTTCGTCGCTGTTTTTATTTCTTCTAAGGTCGGTTCCGTCGAGGTCGAAATGGCATAATTGAAGGGCGATCGCCGCTATATCGGAAAACGATTTTTTATCTTCCGCAATGCGCCTTAATACGCCGGCGCCGCCTTCGGCCGATTCGAAAAACATCAGTAGATTTCTTTTTTTACGGTTCGGAAGAGGTTCAGCGGCTATTTCCATGTCTTCGAGTTGATATTTTATCTGAATCGCGTTTTTTAAAGCCGACTGAAGCGAGGCCATTACCTGTTCGTCGGGATCGATTAAAGGTTGAAACAGCAGGCAGTTTTTATGATCTTCAACGTAAGGAATGACCCGCCTGGTAGTATTGGAAAGCGGGTCCTGGTCGTCTTTTTCGATATCGTCTTCGTTTTTAGCCCAGTATCCTCTTTCCAGATCGAGAATGAATCCGGTTTTATTCCGCTCTTTTCTTTTTGACCAGCCGAGATTGATGCGCCAGATAGTGGCGGCCTGGCCGAATGTAAGTTTCGCTATCGTTTCACCTTTATGAATTATTTCGGCGACTTTATATACCGGCAGCCCGTTTCGCTCTTCAAATTTAACGCCGGATTTAATTTCATAACCCATCCGGAGCCGTTCTTCTTCATCAGCATGGATTCTGTCGATTCGTTTCGTCGATACATTTTGAAGCCTGAAATAATTATTGACGGCTTTTTCTTTTATCACGGCATTGCACATACGGCAGCTGTCATCCGAAGGCATATTTACATAGCCGCATTCGGCGCATTGCTTTATCGATGTCAGTATAGCGCCGTCTGAATCTTTGTTTTGAGCGTCGGCCGCCGGAATGATTACTCTGTTGATGCGGTATCTCGCGCCCTCGTGATAGACGACCGCGCGCGGCCCGAATTCGGAAATGGCCAGGAACCGCGGTCTTGAAAGAAACTCGTCGCGGCCTTTCTGCGGTTTCCTGCCGGGAATGAACGCCGACAGCGGCAGGCGCGGAAAATTGTATCCGGGCAAAAACCCTTCGCAGGCAAGGTATCTGTAACTATAAAAATCCGATTCCATAACGCTCGATGAATCTAAAAGAAGATCGAGCTGAGTTTCAGCCTCCGCGCGCAGTCTTCGGGCGCGCTCTTTTTCATCCTGGCTGCGCGATGCGTCGTTCGATATTTTATTCTGCCTTTCGGCCTGCTGGACAGCGGCCCGGTATAACGAGCGCCAACGCTCACAAGCCTGATCGAAACTCTGCTGAATGTTATCTATGGCGCGATCGATCCAGTCTTCGCTCCACCAGTCGGCCGTCTTGATTTCATGGTTGATTGAGTCGATTATCTCGCGGGCTTTTAATTTCGCTCTTTTTTTAACATCAGCCGCGGCGATCCTGTCACGGACCGATTGCTGCAGATTGAGCGAAGGATTGACGCCTTCGACTTCCAGAATATCTTTCAGGGACTTACCGAGAGGCATTGACGCTTCGGCGAGCCAGACCGCGTGAATGTGGGATAGTACGAGATCTTCGTTGGTTAGATCGAGTTTGGGCGGAACGACCGAGCCTGAAACCATACGGCCGGGCCTGTTGAAAAAATACTGATCGTGAGAGCTGTAAGTCGAACAATAAGTGAAAACGAGCGCTGGTTGTCCGCTTCGCCCGGCGCGGCCGCTTCTTTGCGCATAATTAGCCGGCGTCGGAGGGACGTTACGCATATTAACGACATTAAGGTCGGCTATATCGATGCCGAGCTCCATCGTGGGCGAGCAGAAAAGTATCGGAATGGCGGCTTCACGAAATTCATCCTCACGCTGCTGACGAAGAAGCGGTGGTACCTGGGCGGTATGCTCTCTCGCCTTTATTCCGGAATTTTCAGACGCGAGGCTTTTATAAAATTCGACGAAAAATTTATTCACGCCGCCGCCCTCGCTCGAAACACCTGGCATTTTAAGCGGGTCGTTGATTTTGGTTTCATCGCCGATAGTCCAGAGCATCGCGGCTGCTGGAAGCTGATAGCCGGACACATCCGTGTCGGATTCGGCTTTATAAACTTCGTGAAC
>JAKPTH010000457.1 GCA_029571125.1 bacterium | reverse complement strand
CCTATGCCGTACTCCGCGGGCGAAGGGTTTGTATTCATCACCGCGGTCCACTGTTTCTGAGTAATTTCATATTTGCCGATATAAAAGTCTTTGGTTATGCTCACCTGATGAGCCGGCCTTTCGTCCGGATTGCTTCCTGTTTCGGTTTCCGGGCTGCCCATAATGAAAGTGCCGGCTTTTATTTTCACGAATTCTATAGATGCTCCGCCTCCGATATCTACGATGAGATTTTGCTCGACGGAAGATACGTCTATAGACACTTCCGCCGTTTTCAAAATGTCTTTATCGGTATAACTTGCTATAAGTACGGCTTTTGCCGATGTGGAAGGAGCTACGTATTTATTGGCGCTTATGGAACCGCCCCCGGATTTTACTTCCCACTGCGGCGAAACCTGTTCGCTGGTATCGTTGTAATAAACGGCCGATGCCGTAAAAGAACTCAGATCGAGAGCGCTTCCGGAATTTATAGCGGCCGATGCCGGAGTTACGGACAGGCCCTTAAGTTTTTTAACGAAATTCAAAAGGTCTTTAGATGTTTCTCTAAGCGCGGTATTATGCGTGGCAGAGTGTTTTGAATTATCGCTCGCATAGTATTCATAATCTTTGTTGATAAGCGAGAAGCCGCTTTTATTTTTAAAATTTTCGCACTGCGAATACGGATATTTATCGGTTTTGCTAAAACTGTTGAAATCTATCGACTCCGCATCGACGAATTCGTCGTTATTGTCTATCATGGCGTAATAGCTGGTATTTAAATAATCCCTTCCGGCTATGTATTTATTGAGGCTGGCCAGAAAGTTAGAATTATCATACTTATCGCCAATGAGCTGTAAAAAACCCACCGGCCAGTTATCTAAATTAGATGAAAAATAAAAACCGCCCATGGTTATATCAGATATTTTAGTCAATCCTAATTTTTGATAAAGCCGCGCCGCGTCAAAGAATGCGGAGTTAAGATATTCCTGCCACTCGCTGAGGTTTTTGCCGCCCATTTTGCCGCCGCGGTTCGGAGTGGACAGAAAAACTACCTTTTCAATAAGGTTGGATTTGCCGTTGGCCGCCAGGTAATTAAGCGCCCATCTCGTAACCAGTCCGCCCATGCTGTGGCAAACTATCGTAAGAGGCATCTTATCGTTGGTGAGCGCCATTATTCTTTGAGCGAGCGTAACGCCGTTATCGAAATTGGACTCCCAGTATTTATAGTTGAAAGTGAGAACATTATATCCGTTTTCAGTTAAAAAATCCTTGAGCGGCTTGTCGGAAGCGCCGAGAAGCCTGGTCTGCGAAAAAATTCCGTGCAGCACCAGAACGTTGTGCTTGCCGGAGTTAAGGCTTCCCATTATCAAACCCGGATCTTCGGTGTTGAAAGTATCGTCGAGCGCTTTAACCGCGCCTGAAATACCATTGCGAACGCTGATTACGATAGAAGCCAGTTCAAACCTTTCTACTATTATCACTTCGCGGTCCGGGGCGGCGGATGCCGCCGGATAAGCCGCCGCCGTCTGCGGCTTTATAAGCGAAGGGTCTATTTCTATTCTGAATTTATCGCCCGTAACCCGGCCCGCCAGGTATTTAACTTCCTTTCCGTTATAACAGGTTACCAATAGCCTGGAGCTGTCAGCGCCGAGCCTGCTTGCTGGAATATCAAAATACAGCGGCCCTGAAAAAGAGACCGCTCCGCCCTGCGAGGATTTAGCCGATACGAGCACATCGGGCATTAATTGAACCGTTTTAGCCGCGTCGACGCCTGGTTTTACCGGCGCCGGCGATCCGGCCTTTCCGATCGTCACCACGGCGCCTGCCGGAAGAACGTTAGCCGGTACGATTACGCTGCACGATACGTCGCCGGAAAGGCCGCCGCCGTTTACGCTTATTACGGTTTCAGCCGCCGCTTGCGCTATAACGCTTTCTGCCAGAACCGAATATGTCATCTGCGCCGCGCCGCCTGATATCGATAATTTTAAAAGCGCGCTCGCCGACACGCCGTTTTCAGTATAAGACGCTCTTAGAATGGCGGTTTCGCCCGTGCCCTGAACGCTATATTTTCCGTTAGAAAGGATCCCTGAACCTATTAATACTTCCCAGGCAGGCGTTACCGTCTTTTGAGCGCCGTTGGAATATTTTGCGGCGGCGGTTATCAGCGAAAGGTCGTAAGCCGCGCCGGCCGTGGATGCGTCGGCCGCCTTCGATAGCACGAGTTCCGAAACCTGGCTCGATACGGCCGAATTGAGGCTATAGATGGAAAAATCGGTGAAGTAGGCGGAAAATTTTGACGGGTTGCTCTGATTTATCAAAATTATTCCCGCGTCGATCGTCGCCGGAAGGTTCATCAAAACCTCTCCGACCTGCGTCCATTCGCTTACGTTCGGGTCTCTTACGTAACCCTTAAATTTATTGCCGGCGCGCTCGAGCTTGAAATATATGTCGTGCAGATCAATAAAAGCCGGCGTTCCTATAACGTTTTGCATCTGCATGGAAGCCACTTTAATTCCGCTCGTGTACGTGTACTGGAGCGTGGCGCTCGAAGCGGCGAGGGCTGACGCGGAGGCGTCAGGGTCTTCTACGACGAGTCCGAGGCCGTTGGACTGCGCGACGAACGGGTTAGGAAAACCCCTGACGTACATTACAAAATCGCCCGTAACCGATTTAGTGTAGCGCGGCGCGTTAAAGCTGTAAATTTCGTTGAACGCCCTGTTGGCCGGCACCGTGATATCTATCCTGTTAGCCGATTCAATTTTGACCGAATCGCTGCCTGGGTCGGTCCATTTCCATAAAAGCGAATTCGCTATGTTTTCGGTGCCCGGCGTATAAGACCCCGTCATTAATGAAATAGTCAGATCTGCGGTTTTAACGGAGCCGCCTTCCGAATAAGAGGCGGTAAGCACAGCCGTACCGGGCGAAGCCGGAGCAGTGTAAACGCTTCCGGCGAGGGAGCCGCCGCCGGATTTTAAACTCCAGCTTGCCGTGACGGCCGCGGAAGAGCCGTCTGAATAAACCGCGCTTACCGTCACATTTGAAGCCGGATCGATCGAAGATGAAATTTCGGCCGCTATAGATGGTCTTGAAAGTACTATCATTGCAAGAGATTTTATAGCTGGAATTACCGGTGCCTGCCCGCCTATGATTATAGTTCCGCCGTCGTAATTAATGGTGGTATCGCTTGCGGCGTTTATAAAATAAGATTGTTCGGCCGCGATCGAAGGATCGACCCCGTCCAGTTTTTCAACGACGCCGGATGCGTTTCGAACCACCTGCATAAACGATCCTGAAGCGGCGTTCCATTTATACATGCCTTTGATGACTGAATAACCGTTCATTAATGAACTGAAAGTCGTAGAATTTACTGGTTTTGAAAAACCGACAAGGTTGAATCCTGATTTGAGGCTTATATCGCCGAGCGTGCCGGCCGGAATTCCGGAAACGTTTAAAAGCGTATCGGCGCTCGCTTTGACTATATAGCCTTTTGCCGGCGCTATCGAAGACAGCGTTGCGTCGGAAGCGCTTATGAAACTTCCGGCCGCGGCGTTGTATAGGTAAATATCGGTGATTTTAGTGTCGAGCTCCATGAGTTTTTGCGGGGAAAGATAAGGCTGCAGAGTAAAACTGATGAAATTGAACCCGGTTTTCAGCGAAACGGCCTGTGAAGAAGAAGTTTGAGCGGACGTATGAAAATAAGTCGAAAAAATCACCGCCGGTAATAACAAAATAAACGAAAACAGGACGAATGTTTTTTTATTCATTTTTAACGGCCTTTCGCCAATTAAGGCAATATATATAAATTATTGTCAATATCAGGCGTTACGGTCTATTAGATGTTAAAGTTGTTTAATATAGATGTTAACATATTTTTAACATTTATGCAATATTAGAAATATGACATATTACAAATATATAATTTTGAACCGAAAAAAATTAACTTCAGCCACGGGCGCGACCGGCCCGCCAGCCGAAGTTTTGAATCTTTAAATTACGTTAAATATTTAACGGCTTAGTGGTATGCTTTATATTTTTTTTGAAATCACTTTCAGTTCGGCCAGCGCCGAATATATACTGCTTTTACAGTACTTCTGATATAATTTTTCGAGAATCTGACAGGCGCTGTCAAGCTTTCCAACCCTCAGATAAACTTCCAGAAGATCCAGATTCGCGTAAAGATTATCTGGATTGCTCTTTAAAAATTCGCGGCAAATAAGATAAAGCCTTCCATAACACTGCTTGCTTTTTGAATCTTTAGCTTCGCTTATATAGCGTTCGAATACCTTTGTGCCGGGCGCTTTGAGTAAAGAATCGAAATCGGCCGCGATCCTGTTAATGAACACCGTTACGTTAAATGTTGTTTCCGTAGCAGTTTTAATCATTTTTATGCCTCCCGTCATCGATTCTTTTTAACTACTCGATGAAAGAGCATAATCTATGCCCGACAGGAATTTAATATAATTAAGAGCGTTTATGTATTTTTTTTGACTAATCGTAATTTTAGCAGATTTATTTTGTATAATTTTTTACAGTCGACAGCATTGGATAAAAAATGGCTTTAGCGGGTCTCATATTGATTTATCAAATATAAAAAACGGGCACGGCGTTATTTTCGCCGTCGCGCTCGACTATAAGGTCGATCTCGCGCATTTCCTTAAGGCCCGTATCGAGGAAATAGAGTTTAGGCGTTTTAATAGCGCGTTTCGTAAGATTTTTATAAAACGGCCGCAAAAGATAAACAATGCCGGACGCGGCAAGCACGGACAGCCATCTTTCGGCGGTCGGCGAGCTTACTCCCACGTCTCTTGCCATCTCGCTGTAGTTGAGCATCTGTCAGGTGCGCGCGGCGCCCTTCGCGGCGTGAAAGATAATCGTCGCCCGGACCGGCCATGAGCTTTTTAACATTCGGCGCATATCGAAATATTCAATAGAAAAAGAAATTTACTTTTTTAAAAATTCTTCAGTCGATTTTAAAATTTCGAATATTTTACCATCGTCAGAGTCGGTTGTTCTGCCTGATAAATTATTGAGCCATCTCTCGGGAATTTTTGATTTTCCGTACAAAGCGCCAAGCACGTTGCCGACTATCGCGGCTATCGTATCATTGTCTTTTGTGTCGTTTACGGCTCTTATGATTGCGTCCTCAAAATTATCGCCATGCTTCATTAAAATATATATCACGCAGGGAACGGTTTCAAAAAGATACTCCCCGGAATACCATCTGTTGCAAGCGTCGAGCACGCTCATATTTTCGTTATACGCATTCCTTACAGCCTTATCGAGATATCCCCATAAAGTGCCTCTATAGCCGACGTTGGGTATGCATCTCGGGTTATAGTCTTCTCTGATCTCGAATTCTTTCAGTATCTCAATGAATTTATCCAGCCAGTAGATCGGTTCGGGCGCCGTTTTCATATCCACGACTTCCCAGATCAAATTCACCAGAGCCAGGCATGAGGCGATCGCAGCAGAATCGTTATGCGTTGTCATCGAACATAAAGCCGTATCGATACATAGATTTCCCTCATCATTTTTCAAATGCGGTAAAATTATAGGAGAAATTCTCATCAACGATCCATTGCCGGCCGAATCTGGCCCGGCTTCATGCCATTTTTTGCCTTTTTTACTATTTATGAGAAATTCCTTAACCGTTTTTCCCAGGCCGAATATCTTTTTGCCGTTGAACGCAGCGGCGACATTTTCCGGAATATAACTTTTATCTTTTAATATTTGTTCTAAAGTCCATACGGTGAATTGAGTATCGTCAGAAGGGACGCCCTTTTTATCGCCATATCTGTTGGCCAGATAATCTGTTATTTCGCCATGCTTCAGGCGCCGGTCGGCCGGCTGCATGCTTTCGGTCGTATTTCCCAGCGCGTCTCCAACGGCCACGCCGAGAATCATGCCTTCTATCTTATCAAAATCGATGTTATCTTTAGATTTAGCAGGCGCGTTAAATAGAGCGGAATTTCTTACGTTAATTTTTCCCGCTTTTAATAATTCTTCAAATATGGTTTTGTTATTCAAAATATTCTTCTCCTCAGGCAAATTTATAATTATGACGATCAATAATTTATTTATTTTAGATTTTATTTTTTATTTCAGTGCCGATCATTCAAAATTGAACGCGATTACGGTAGCTATTATATCATTATTTCAGGCGCGTGTAAATTTTTGGCGTTACGCTATTGGTGCGGCGCTTATCTAAGGCTTTTTTCCAGTTCGCCGGTTATCTGGCAGTTGAATTCCTCGAAAATCGTTATATCCGAAATATTGATACCCAGAAGTTCGAGTGAGAAAGCCGCAGCTTCTACGACGGTCCGGCCGCCGAATTTCTTCGAAAATTTCTCGCTTTCGAGAAGGTCCTCCGACGCGCCGCCGAATACGTGGACCGCATGATTGCGGTGCGTTTTAAGTTCCGAAACCGGATTTAGAAATCCGCTTATCACCCGTCCGCGATCCTTGAAGTAACCTTTTTCGAGCAGATATTTGAGGAACATGTCGAACATGAGATTATTCAGTTCGTAATTAAAGTTTACGCCCTTCGCCTCGGCGTATTCGCCGAACCCTTCGAAAGACCTTATAGCCTGCTTCACCTCGTTAAAATATGATTTCAATGGCGGTATTTCGATTATCTGCATTATTACGTATTTAGACATGTTTTCCACCAGTCCGAAAAGTAAATTGTAAAACTCGAAATAATTCTGCTTGCACCATGAAATTCTCATTTTATGGTACCACAGCGCGAGCAGCATTCGGTAACTTTCAAGAAGCTTGTTTTTTTCATCGCCGTCGAGCGGCACTTTCTTTTCGTCCGCCGCGATCGACTGGTGGCGGATCATCAAGGCCTGGGCGGCCCCGAGTTTTTTTAACTCGCCGGATACCTGCCGCAAAATAAGGTTTGACGAAGCGTTTACGGCTCTTTTTTCGATCACTTCATCGAGCGTTTCCGCCGCCTGATTGAAATTGAAGTCGTAAAGCTTTTGACAGGCGTTTATCATAAGAAGAATGTGCCCCGGCGCGGCGTTCCAATCTTCGATCAGGTCGTGCAGGCCGCTGTAATCGTAGTGCAGCAGAAGCGTCTGAGCTATCTGGAAATATCTTTTGTCGATTAGTTTTCCGACCATTTCGGTCCTGCGGGGCTTTCCGCCGGACAGGTATATGGCCTCGCAGTTGTTGCCGAAATAAGACGCCGCCGATATTATTACGCCGAGGTTAGCCGGCACCGAGCCGGTCGTCATTGAAACGAAGTAGAGCGCGTTGTCGTAGCCTTCGGCGCCTTTCATCTTCCTGAAAAATCTATCGAAGAAGTCGAGCATCTCATCATAACTTTCAGGGCAGGAATCGTAGCCTATTATCTTGACGGACTTTTCGTCGCAGCCGTATTTTTGGATTATAAGCCGCTTTATAGCCACGGCGAGCGTTATGGTGTCCTGCGATCTTACTTTTTCAGCAACGGTTTCCGGATGGTCGCTCGCGAAAAGCCATACTTCGTCCGGAAAGGCGTTGCGCGAAAAGAAACTCAATTCGGCTTCGAAGACCGGCAGTTTTATCCTGCCTGCGACATCCTTCCATTCCCTGATAAGTTTCAGCCCGGCCTCGCGCGTTCCGTGAGTATAATTGAGCGGTATCGCATCGACGTTTATATCGCCAGAGCTTATATTGCTTATAAATATGGTTTTAATGGAAATCAGCTCCTGTAAAATTCAAGATAAAAAATTATAAATTTAAATTGATATAATATTTTTATAAGGGCTTTCAAACGCGAAGCTCAAGTCGCTTAAATAAACTTGAACTGAGTTAGGCAAGGCCGATTCATGAAATTAAACGTTTTCAAACTTTGCGGCAAGCTCTCTGGCGTAGCGGATCTCGTCGATATGCGTTTTCAATTCGCCTGCGACTTTTTTTTCCATGACTTTATCGATTATAGTTTTAAAGACGGGACCTGGCTTGACGCCCATATTTTTCAATATATTTCCGTTTATGGTGGTTTTAATATTAGATAATTCGAATATATATTTGATTACGGCTTCATAAGCTTTTTGATTATTTATGGCGGCAAGAAGCGTTATCGAGAATTCCGCCGAACGGCCCTTTAAAAGCCTGTATATATCGGCGTTCGGAATACGTGACTTTTCGCTTTTAGCCGTCTGAAGCAATTTTTCAAATTCGGTTCTGGTTATCAGCAGAAACTCGTCAGTCTCGTTTATTACATCGCGTATTTTTCGGGCGGCGTTCATTCTCGCCATGAGCGCCTGGGATTTTTCTGCCGACTCGTTTAAAAGCAGTATTGAAAAAAATATGGCCGTTTTATCGGGCCTCGGGCCGCCTGCGAATAATTTTTCCGTTTTAGCCAGGTATCTGGAAGCGTTTTTAATCATTGCGGCTATTATGTCGGTGAAAACTATATCGGCCGATATGAAATCGAACAGGCCGTATTTATTTATTTCACACATGGTTTCATATACGGTCGGCTCGTTGAATATATGTTCGAGCTCGTTGAAAATTCTTATAGGTTCTATTTTTTTAGATATATCGTGCGTAAGGGCCTCTTTTATATTTTCAGCGGTGCGCTTTTCTATCTTGAATTTCAACCGTGTTTTGAAGCGCAGCGCGCGGAATATTCGCGTGGGGTCTTCTATGAAGCTTAGATTGTGAAGCGGCCTTATGCTTTTTTTCTTGATGTCGCCTATTCCGCCGTAATAATCTATTATTTCACCGAAATTTCCGGCGCAGATAGATACCGCCATGGCGTTGATGGTAAAATCGCGCCTGAGAAGGTCCTGGTAAAGGTTTCCCTGGAATATGTCCGGAAGAGCCGCGGGAGATTCGTAAAATTCGGCCCGGGCCGTTGCGAAATCTATTTTAGGAAGGCCCGGAATTTCTATGGTGGCCGTTTTAAACCTTTCATGGCGGTTAAGTATATGCTCCGGCGATTTTACCAGGGCCGAAACGAAATCTATGGCGGACATGCCTTCTATTACGATGTCGATGTCGGCGCTCTGCTTTTTTAATATCATATCGCGGACTATTCCGCCGACTATATATGCCGATACTTTCAGTTCGGCGGCTTTCCTGGATACTTCTTTCAATAATTTCAATATGGGTTTGCTGAAATACTCGTCTAACGGCAGTTTAAAATGCGCGCCTGCGCCCGATTTTAAGGCCGCGTTTTTTTTCGACGTTTCGGGTTTTGCGGCGGCGGATACTTCGGCGTTATCTCTGGCGCTTTTACTTCTGGTGAACGTGTGGTTTAATATATCGTTGGCGGTAATTATTCCGCATATTTTATTTTCATTGCCGACTAGAATGGTTTTCGTCTCGCTGCGGGCTATTTTTTCGACTACGGCTTCGAAAGGCTCTCCGGGCTGCGAGTATATAGTTTCACGGCATAAAAAGCCGGATATGGGCACGTGTGAAAGGCCGTGATGGACGGCCCGGTCTATATCGGTTTTCCTAATGAACCCTATTATCTTATTTCCGTCGGTTACGGGCGCCGCGGTATATGAGTATCTGAACATTATCTTTTCGGCTTCGTTGATTATAACGTCCGGGTTTAAAAATAAGACGCTGGGCCTCATTATGTCCCGCGCCGTGACGGCCGGTTTGAGGTTTTTTTTGAGAACGGCCGAAACCTTTTCGAAAGCCGTTTTTATTCCGCAGTTGAGAAACGTGGCGTAAGCCGCGTATTTAGGCCCGCCTCCTCCGGCTTTTGCGAATATTTCGCCCAGGTTTATCTGCTCTATATTGCTTCGCGCCAGAACGTGTACGCTCGTCCCCATGCGGGCCGTGAATACGGCTATATTGAATTTTTCGACGTCAACTATGCGCTGGATTATGCTGTCGAATTTATATATGAACTTATGGCTCTCGGCGAAATAAAAATTTATTTCGAAGCCGTTCAAATTCACTATGCGCCTCGATTTTACGAGCTCGTCCAGCACGGCTTGCTGTATATTAGAAAGCCCGTCTTCCCTGAGGAAAAAATTGACGGTCTTAAGGTTTACGCCTCTTTTGAAAAGCTCCGCGAGGCAGGCGATGTCGGCCTCGCTTGTGTTGGGGTATAAAAGCGAGCCGGTTATTTCGTGTATGCCCAGAGCGAAAAGAGTGGCGTAAACTGGATCTATATTAACGCCGCGTTCGAAGAGCTCTCTGCATATAAGCGCGGTCACCGAGCCGGTTTCGGCTTCTATAAACGAATCGGCCTGTATTTCGCATTTTATGGC
>JAKPTH010000451.1 GCA_029571125.1 bacterium | reverse complement strand
GAATTCATCGAATGCGATATTTTCTTTCGTAATTATTTCCTGATCGACGGTCGCTTCGCTTTTCTTTTCCATGATGGTTTTATATACGAAAATGGACACCACCGCCGAGCACACCATGGTAGCCAGGAATGCTATGGCTATTAGCAGGTATTTGATCACCGTACTTGACGGCTTGCGTTCTTCGTCTGACATTTATATGCACCAACTTTTCGTTATAATTTATTTACGGTCGCGGGCTGATAATATTAGCGCGCTTTTTTTCAGCGAGGCTCGCCCGCCGGTTTAGTCGATTGAAACGGCCGAAAAATCGAAAACGTTGACTTTGACCACCAGATTCATTTTAATGGCGTTTTCGCCGGTGTTGCCTTTAACGTTGCTGTCGACGATCGTGTTCAAATCGTCTTTTATCATGTCGTGAAGTTTTAAGTTATAATACTTTTGCTTTATATCTTCTATTTTCATCGCCATCAGCCTTCGGGTGACTATATCGCGCACCGCCGGCTTCTTTCTTTCGAGAAATTCTTTCACTTTAGTGCTGGCCACTTCGGCGTTGACCTTAAATTTGATCATGCCTTTTTCGTCGCCTTCTACAAGGTAAATCGTAAATTCCTCGAACGTGACGTTGTCTTTTGATTCGAATTCCAGTTTTTCCAGATTGACTTTAGGCGCCGCGGGCTTGCCGCCCTTCATAAGCATGGTATACGCAAAATATCCTCCTACGGACAATATTATTAATCCGATTACCGCCGCGCCCGCGATTATTAATTTTAAAGGAAACCTGCTTTCGCCTTCGGACATTTATATAGCACCAACTTTTTAACCTATATTATAACTCATGTAAAGTATCGTCAAAAATATATAGTAATTAAATATTTTTTAATCTTTAGCGATATTATTTTTATAATCTTTTCTGTACCGGGTCAATATATCGGCCCGAAATTGAACTATTTTATCATAGACTTCATCCACAGAATCCGCCACCACGTATTTGGTCTCGTCTGAAAGCGTTATGACCGTATCCGGCCTCGCTTCCACCTGCATTATCATATCCGGATTCAGAAGAAATTCGGTTCCGTTGATTCTTTTTAATTTTATCATCGCTTCGTCCTATCTGTTTCGTAATTTTTTATCGCTTATGCTGAAAATACAATACTCCTTATTATAGATTCTATCAGAAATATCGGTAACTGTCAAATAAATCGGGGTTAAAATATAGTTAAACGGGCGTAAAAAAAGAGGAAAATAACGTTGCGGTCATTTTCCTCTTTTTTGTTATGCATTATAAACGCTGGCCGTCAGCTTTTTAACGTTTTAACGTTATTATTTCCTGCAGCATCTGATCGGCCGTATTGATGGTCTTTGCGTTTGCCTGAAAGCCTCTCTGGCTGATTATCATTTCTGTAAATTCATGCGCCAGGTCCACGTTCGACATTTCCAGGTTCTGCGACAATATGCTGCCGCGCCCGCTCGTGTTGGTCGTCCCTATCTGCGCCTGGCCTGAATTGCTGGCTTCTGAGTAAAGGTTGTCCGAATGCTTTACCAGCCCGCCGTTGTTGATGAATTTAGCGAGGCCGATTTGCGCTATGGCGAGTTTCTGGCCGTTCGAATAGGAGCCTTTTATGATTCCCGATTCGTCCACTAAAAAACCGTTGAGTTTTCCCATTTCATAGCCGTTCGAATTTTTTACGCCCGTCGAAAATTCCGAATCGTACTGAGTTACCAGATTGAAATCTGGGCTGAATTCGACTTTATTGGCGTTGGCCGGCGTGAATGAAATAGGTTTTGAAAGCTGCGGAGCGGTGACGCCGTTGGCTGCCGCCGTCGAAGCGGCGTCTATTTTTCCGGCTTTATCGAATACGAGCGTGCCGCTGTTGGTCGCGCCCATAATGGAAGCGCTGGCTTCCCTGAGCTCGCTCGACGTAGGCTGGCTTCCCTTGATCGGATGCGTTTTAAAATATTCGGCCACCATCGGGTCTCCCGAATCCAGCACGGCCGTGTAAACCCACTTGTTGTTTTCGGTTTTTTCGAAATTCATATTTACTTTATGGTTGTATCCCGTGCTGTCGTAAACATTCATGGAAACGTTATGCGTCGTGCCCATTACGAGCGAAGTAGAGATGCCGCTCGTCTGAGTGCCGCCGGATATTAAATTGAAATTTGCGGCGTAAGATTCGGCCTGAGGTACTTCCACCCTGACTTCTCCGGCGTTATGCTTGGCCCTGGTGGTTATAGTGGCCGTTCCCGGCTGGATGTCGGCGGCGCTGAGTATTATTTCGCCTACGTTCTGTTCCACGCCGTTTATTAACCCTTTGCCTATGACAAGGCCGTTCTGCGCGTTGTTATATATGAAGGTCATCGATGCGCTGCCGTCCGCCGGGGTGAATATGTCGGTCACGCGGAAGGACTGGTTCGTGCCGGCCGTGGTCTGCAGGGCCGTTCCGAATACTTTGTTTCCGATATCGCTGGCGGGCGCCATTAGCTCGACTTTATAAGCGGAACCGGCTATGGCCCTTTTAACTACGATCTTATCGCCGGACATTTCGGCTATGGCGCCTCCAGACTGCGTATTTATGGC
>JAKPTH010000720.1 GCA_029571125.1 bacterium | reverse complement strand
CTTATCTTCGGTGTCGGTAACGTTGCCTTCGAATTCGATAGGTTCCGTCAGCGGCGAGTTTACGTTTATCGTATCGCCGTTTTTAACTTTTATCTGGAGTCCGTCCGGAACTTCGTATTCCTTACCGGAATAGATTATCACTTTTCTTACGACTTCGTTATTTACCTTTTTGCTGTATTTGGTGATATAGTTGACTTTACCTGCGATTTTCGAAACGATCGCGCCGATAGGCTCGGTAAGGTCGTCGTTAGCTTTGACAGTGTCGCCCGTTGAAACGAGCAGCTTTATGTTTTGCGGTATTTCATACTCTTCGACGTTATTTATTATTCTGATTCCTTCGATCTGCGTGGGATATACGAGTTCCGCTCCCGCTTTGATCTGCATGCCGTCTTTTACCCTGATGGTGGCGTGATTGGGGATATCGAATATCTTATAGTCGATGAGCTCTATTCTTTTTATAGTGTGATCTGCGAGTATCTTATCGCGGATTTCTTCCGTGATAACCGTGTTCGCCTGGCAGATCAGCTCGGAGGTTTCCGGCGAGTAAACGTCGCTTTTTGCCTTCTTGCCGATGAGCTTTTCGCGTATAGCCGCGGTGTCGCGGATTGCGACGACTATTTCGTTTTCCACTTTAACGCGGGCGCATTCTACGTATATGGTTGATAAATCGGTATTGAGCTTGTCTATTTCAACGATGGTCTTGTTGTCTATTACAGTGCCTTCCTTGAAAGCGACGGCTTTTGTTTTTTTGTTCTTGACGTCGCGCGTGATCTTTTTGCCGATGAATTTATTCAGCGACTGTACGTCGAGGTTGACGAGCGGCATATCGTTTTCGATTTTTACATAACCGCCTATGGTGGACACTTTCAGTATTTTGTCGGCGAGCTCAGCGCTGATTTTTTCGTTGGCGCGCGCGAGGACTTCTTTTGTTTCGACTTCTACGATAGGAGAAGCGAGGGTTTTGTCCACGATCTTTTCCTTGAGCGAACCGGGCATGTCTTTGATCGTGAGGTCTTTTATGTCGCGTATTACGACTTTATTGTAGTTTTCGGTTCTCTTCTGAACGCGAGGCCTGTCGATAAGGCCTATTTCATAGCTGTCGCCGTCGCTGAGAGTGCGCGTTTCCGTCGTAACTTCGACTTCGCCGTCTATGGTCGATTTAAAGTGTATCTCGTCGCATATCTTTTCGCCGGCTTCGATATTCGAGCCCGGTTTTACGCGAAGTTTCGACAGAAGAAGGTTTGCGTCCTGAGGAATTTCGTGCTCTTCTTCGTCGGTCACGATTATGCGGCGGGTGTCGAGCGTTTTTGACGCGGAGCCTTTAGGCTGAACCACGCGAGCCAGACCGGCGGTGTCGGAAACGAAAGTGATGGTGTTAGTTTTTTCGTTAACTTTATTGACTACGAAAGGAATATTGGTCGGGAAGAGATATTCTTTTTTCGCGTCTTTTTTTACGTTTATGACTTTGTTCTTAATGCTTACTTCGCCGTCGATTTCGGAAGAAATGACGAGCAGCTCTTCGTTTTTCTTTACTTCGTTGCCGGAACGGACTTTCAATTCAACGCCGTACTTCGCGCTGGATTCTTCTTTGAATTCCTTAACGCCCTGCGGAAGGACGTATTTCTTTTCGCGCGTGCTCTCTTTTTCGTCGAGAGGGCTGATGAAGATGATGCCGTTGTCGGAAATGACCTTCTGGTTTTTAATCTTTATGTCGAAGAACTCTACCTGGCCGTTAATGCCGGCGATAGCCGCTTTCTGTTCCGCGATTTTTTCGGCGAGTATGAAACCGGATTCTACGATGTCGCCTTCGTTGGCGCGAAGGTAAGATCCGAGCGGTATTTTGTACGTTTCAAGGCCGAAACCGCCGTCTTTCTGCGATTTTTCTATGATTATCGTTCCGTCGTTGGAAACGACTATACCGTCTTTAACCAAGAGGTTGTTGAATTTTACCTTGCCCGCGTACTGCGTGACGACCTGGTTCGGGTTGTATTCGCAAAGCA
The DNA here is from genome assembly GCA_029571125.1 of bacterium. GTDB lineage: Bacteria > Muiribacteriota > UBA9980 > UBA9980 > UBA9980 > UBA9980. The sequence goes on along the minus strand of JAKPTH010000720.1, from coordinate 2,155 downwards.
CGTCGCCGACGCCAATTCTTTCGCCGTTGGCTATTTTCTGGTTTAAGAACGCGCCGGTGGGCAGATGGTAATTTTCTTTATTGCCGTCTTTTTTGGTGATGGTTATAAAGCCTTCCAGGACGATACGTCTTAAATCTTCTTCCATGTCCGGCGCTTCTTTTTCTTCGAGCGATTCGACGTTGCCGATGAGCTGCTTCTTGCGGTCCACTTTATATGTCCACTTGAGGCCGTCAACGCTGGTTTCGCCTTCTGTGTTGCTTCTTATTTCGACTTTTTGCGCGAGAGCGATACCGCCTATGTGGAACGTTCTCATCGTAAGCTGCGTACCAGGTTCGCCGATCGACTGTGCCGCTATAATGCCGGCCGTTTCGCCGAGCTCGATTATGCGTCCGGTCGAAAGATCGTTGCCGTAGCATTTCTGGCATATGCCGAGTTTGCTCTTGCAGGTGAGAGGAGATCTTACCAGAACCGCGGGCCTTACTTTAACGCGCTTGATTCTGCAGCTCATGAGATGCTCGAGCTCCACGTTGTCGATCATGCAGTCGCTTCTCAGTATGATCTTATCCGTCTTGTCGTCGATAACGTTTTCCGTGGCGAATTTGCCGAGTATTTTTTCGTAGTCCGGCGAGTCGAGTTCTATCATTGTGGTAGCGTGTTCTATTTTACGGGCGATTTCGCCGGTTATTTCTTCGCCGGCTTTAACTATTACTTCGCCGGTTTCGGGATGAGCGACGTCGATTATCGCTATGCGGCCGCGTATGCGGTCCGTGAGCGATATGAGTATTTCGTTCGCGATAAGGTTGTTGACTTTACGCTTTTCGCGAAGAGGAACCATGTATATGCCTTCGGTCGAGCCGCAATCGGTTTCGCGGATGATAACATCCTGCGCGACGTCAACCAGACGCCTGGTGAGGTAACCGGAGTCTGCGGTGCGAAGCGCGGTATCGACGAGACCTTTGCGCGCGCCGTAAGTGGAGATGAAGTATTCGGTGAGCGTGAGGCCGTCGCGGAAGTTGGATTTGATGGGATAATCTATAACGTCGCCCTGCGGATTGGACATGAGTCCGCGCATTCCGCACAGCTGGCGGACCTGCTGCATGGAGCCGCGGGCTCCGGAGATAGCCATCATATAGACCGAATTGAATTCGCCGTCTTCGTCGCGGCGCTGGAATTCGTGGATCATTTCGTCTGTCACTTCGGCCGTTGCGCCCTGCCATACGTCGATATCGTTCTGGCGTTTTTCTTCGCGGGTAATGGCGCCGACTTTGAATTTTTTCGAGCTGTCGTCCGATTTTCTTTCCGCCATGGATAATATATCCACTTTGCGGTTCGGGATTATAAGGTCTGAAATCGAGAACGAAAGCCCCGATCTTGTAGCGAACTTGAACCCGAGCTCTTTTGCGTCGTCGAGAAGTTTCGCCGTGCGGGCGAGATTGCAGACTTTATAGGTGTTCGATACGATGTCTGAAAGGCTGTTCTTATTTATCTGCTTATTTATGAACCCGAGCTCTTTGGGAAGAAGCTGGTTGAATATAAGCCTTCCGACGCTGGTTTCGATATATTTTGCGCCTATTCTCACTACGTGTTCCGTATGCAGGCTTACCTGGCCCTGCTCGTATGCGTGGATGGCCTCTTCAGGCGATGAGAATATCTTGTGCACGAGCACTTCGACTTCTTTGAGGCCTATTTCTTTTATCTTTGACAAAATGAAACTGTTTATGGAAGCATGCTTTTTAATGAGCAGCTTTCCGGTTTTCGCGTCGAATATGTCGTCGGCGACCTTATAGTTGTACTTCATGCCGGGAGGCAGGAGCTGGTCATCGAGCGTGTATTTGCGCTTGGATTTTTCGCAATAGAACTCTTTGACTTTTTTAGTCGGATTATTGCGTAAAAGCCTTGTGAGATAATAGCAGCCGAGAGTCATATCGTGGGTCGGGTTCATGATAGGTTTTCCCGACGCCGGCGAGAACAGGTTGTGCGCGCTGAGCATGAGAAGACGCGCTTCGGTCTGCGCTTCCAAGAGAAGCGGAACGTGAACGGCCATCTGATCGCCGTCGAAGTCCGCGTTGAAAGGCGTGCAGACCAGAGGCGGTATCTGTATGGCTTTTCCTTCGACCAGTATCGGTTCAAAGGCCTGGATGCCCAGACGGTGAAG
>JAKPTH010000717.1 GCA_029571125.1 bacterium | reverse complement strand
CTTCGCAGAAATTTTTAAATCCTTCGTTGCCGCCGAGAACCGGATCTACTTCGAAATAATCTATAATGTCGTAGCGGTGATTTGACGGAGATTTGAAAATAGGCGTAAGATAAAGCGCGTTTACGCCGAGCTCTTTTAAATATTCTTTTTTTTGTGCGATTCCGCTGAGCGTGCCGAAATAAAATTCATAACCCAGGGTTTTGGAATCGGGGAGTTCGTGCCACTTTTTAAGCCGCGGCTCGATGCCCTTAAAATATATTTCGCGTCCGGCGTAAAGCTCTTTGAATTTTAGCTCCAGCCTTTCCGTTTCGGAGTAATCTTTTTCATTTATGCCGTGCCAGAACCGGTCCGGAAATATCTGGTAAAAAACGGATTTATTTACCCACGCCGGAGCCTCTTTTCCGCTTGCGATCCTGAAGTCGTAGTAGTCGTTGGGATGATATGCGTAAACGCCCCGGGCGTTCAGCCAGTATATATTGTCTTTTGAATATATTTTAAACCGCAGCGCGGCCGAGGCTTTCTGAAGAGGCAATCTGCCGCTGAAAACGTAAAATCCGCCCGCCGCGGCGCGTGATTTTTTGAGACGTACCATATGCTCTTCGTTGTCGCAGGTCGTCCGGGCCGCTATTTCGTCGATCAGGTTGACTACGGATTTATTGACGAAAAGTTTTATCGCCGCGCCGGCTTTTGCGGAGGGCTTTTCAGGGCTCACGCAGAGCGGGCCCGTTTCGAAATATATGTTTTTATAAAGTAATCGCTTCAGAAATACCATCCCTTTCCAAATTAATTAAGTTATTATACTTGAATTTAAATTTTTTTTAAAGTATAATCGCTAAATAATTTTATATAAAGAAAGGTTGACTGTGTGAGGATATGTTAAAAAAAATTTTCCTTCAAATTTTAATAGCGTGTTTTATTATGATTTCGCTGGCTCCGGCGGCCGCGATGAGCGACGAAGAATTCGACGGTGAAGTGAAAAAAGCCAATCAGCTTTACGTCGACGGCGATTCCGCCAAATGCTTCGCGTTTCTAAAGCAGCTGGAGATCAAGTCCAGAAAGGCGGGCGCCCTTAACCATGTCAGGCTCCTGGTTTATATGATGCGCATGAGCTATGAGCTGGGTTTCGAAACCGAAGCCGGCCGCATCGGAGAGCAGATAAACTCCGCGATATCCAAAATAAAAGACGAGCAGTATTTAAAAAATATGCACATGGCCATGGCCGCCGTTTATGCAAATTCTTCACGGCTCAAACAGGCGCGCGACGAAATTAAAAAATCGCTCGGCTACGGAGAGGCCGTAGAAAATTTATTCACTTATGCCATGATCACGGCCAAATTCGGCGAGCGCGAAGAGGCCTATAAGATTATTGACAGAATATTCAAGCTGAATTCTAAAAGCGCAAAAAAAAGCGAAGAGACGATAATGAACAATATGACCGCCGCTATAATCGCTCTCAGCTTCGAAGACTTTACCCGCGCGCGCGAAAATATAGATACGGTTATGAAGGCACTGGCTGAAGTTTCCGATTCCGGCTATTTCGTTTACATATATAAGTCGCTTTTAAATAATATTTTTTCGTTTTTCGAGTACAATCCTCTCAATTTAAGCTATTATGAAAAAATGTATAAAATGGCCATGGAACGCGGAAATAAAGAAGACGCCGGCGCGATCTGCGTAAAAACGGCCCGCGTCCTTTCCGATCTGGGCCTTTATAAGCAGGCCGTACTGAGGCTGGACGAAGCGGCGGTCCTTTTGAAACTCAACGCCATCAAGCTCGACGACGATGCGGGCATCAGGGATTTAAGCTACGAGACGCTCGGCCAGATATATCAGATTGCCAAGGTATTTATGGACTGCGAACATTATGACGCGGCTGCGAAGCTGCTGGAAGACCTTATTTTCATTTACGAGAAGAAAGGCAATCTCAAGGACAGTTTTGAAAAAATCCGCGATCTGGCGTGCTGCAAGTTCAGGCAAAATTCTCCGGCGTGGCGTAATCTCGCCGACGAGCTTTTAAAAACATGCGCCGAAATAAA
>JAKPTH010000716.1 GCA_029571125.1 bacterium | reverse complement strand
GTTCTATTCTAAATCCGTATTGAGCGAGCGAATCCGAAGGTCGTCCGCTGAAATTTCGTTGTGCGGGCCGGCTTTATATTTAATTTCGCCTATGATTATATCCGATTTTAAATAAACGCCCGTGCATATTATTATCGCTTTCGCTCCATAGCGCATGCCGTTGAGGGTTTCGACGCCGCGGGCTATAAAGCGTCGGTTGTCTTCGGTTGTTTCCGGGGTTTTTTCGGCTATGATTTTAGACACGACGCCCATCTTTATATCTATATTATCTTCGGCTTCGAGCATTTTGCGCATTTCATGCTGGTATTTTTTTTTATCAGCCTGCGCTCTAAGCGCATGTACCGCGGGGCCGCGCGAATCGTTTAAAACCCTTATCTGTATATATGACTTATCTATGGCGCGGCCCATCAAGCCGCCCAGGGCGTCGATTTCACGAACTATATGGCCTTTTCCCGGGCCGCCTATCGAAGGATTGCAGGGCATCAGGGCTATATTTTCGATATTGATAGTGATAAGAAGGGTTTTCTGTTTAAGGCGGGCGGAAGCGTATGCCGCTTCGCAGCCGGCGTGGCCCGCGCCTACGACTATCACGTCGTATTCGTTATGAAATTTTTTATTGTCCGTTACATCGGTCATATATTAATCCGTTCAGTACTAATTTTAAGTTTCGGCCGGTTTATTATCTGGTACCCGATCCTTCGAAAACCACGAAAATAGTTTTAAACATTATCCACATATCTATGCACAATCCCATTTTCTTGATATAATAACGATCAAGCCTGGATTTATAATCTATTTCGAGCTCCTGCCTGCCGAGCACCTGTGAAAAACCTGTAATTCCGGGCTTTACCGAAAGCACTTTTTTCTGCCATGAGTTATAATGGCAGGCTATATCCGGAACTTCCGGCCTGGGGCCTATTACGCTCATTTCGCCTTTTAAAACATTAATAAAATTTGGTATTTCGTCGAGGCTGGTTTTTCTTAATAATTTTCCAATAAAGGTAATACGGCTGTCGTTTTTTTGAGTCAGAAGCGGCCCCATTTTCTGGGCGTTATTAACCATGGTCCTGAATTTATACATTTGAAAGAGTTTTCCGTTAAGGCCAACGCGTATTTGTCTGAATATAACCGGGCCGTTGGAATCGAATCTTATTAAAGCCGAAATTACAATCCAGACCGGAGAAAAAACCAGAAGGACTATTATGGAAAAAACTACGTCGAACGTCCTTATAATATATTTTTTATAGCAGCGTTCGTTGAACGCCGATAATATTTTTTTCATGCCTGCCACCCTGCTGAAGTTATTATGTAAAGCGATTTTAGAACAATATTTATATCAGTTTTTATGGATTTTGTCAATTTATAATTATATTGAATTATATTAAAAATTATTGTATAATCGTCGGAGTATGGATAATACCTCAAGATCCTCTATAATAGAAGATATTTTAAACCTCATATCTGAAACATCATCGGAGCCGAAGATTTCTGACCGAGCTAAAAATTTAGATTATGCCAGTCCCGGCTTTAACTCATTACATTTTAGAAACGCCGATTTCCATAACTTTCACGTACAGCTTATAGAAGGCATGTACGGCGAAGAGCATCTTTCATCCATTGAAAAAATCCGGCTTTATTTTTCAGGTATCGGAAAAGGCATTAAAATTCCGATTAAGCTTAAATATTTTCTGGTTAAATTATTCCGTTTAAACGATCTTTTATATCGGCACGGGCTCCGTGAAGAATTTATTTGCGGCCTAACCGACGAAAAATATAAAGCCGAAGATTTTCAGATCTCGCTCTGGTATCTTCTGTCCAGGGCTAAAATCAGGGAAATAGAAGCTTTCGGCGATTATTTTTCTGACTTTTCAAAAAAAAACGGCGCCGTAAAAATTCTTATCGAAGAAAGCCGGAAATCTTTCGTTTCCTTTTTCCGCAGCTGCAATAATTCGATCGCGCTTCAAAAATTAAAGATTCACTACAACGATATTTCCGAATCTTCATCGGGCCAGAAAAGGCGTGACGCCGAATATAAATATTATGTTATCAGCGAATATTTAAGTTCTTATTTATTGAACTGGGCGCTTTTCGGCGAAGGATTCGACGAAAATGCTCTTATTTACGATGCACTTAAATGCCGTATGAATTCGATATGTGAAAGGCAGTTAAAAAATAAAAAAATCATAAGTCTGCCCGGTTCAAGCGGGAATGAAATTATCGAAAAAGCTTCATGGTGCTTTAAAAGTTCCGACTACACCGGCTTCAAAAATTATCTATCGGACGGCGCTAAAATAAAAAGCGTTTTTGAATCGGTTATAGATAACATGGCAGGAGCGGTTTTTCAAAAATATAAAAGCGGCATTTCATTTGAAATCTTTGAAA
>JAKPTH010000715.1 GCA_029571125.1 bacterium | reverse complement strand
ATTCGGAGCTGTATATATTCGCGAGTTATTATCAACGTTCATCAAAACGCCGTCTGATGTCCACGTAAGCGCCGGCTTGCTCGTCAAACCGCTCACGTCGCTTCTAAACGTATATGATTCGCCGACGCCTAATTTTATTGTTTCGGGAGTCATTTTAATTTTAACATCTGGCACTTCTATTTTAACCAGAACATGCCTGTACGGATTGAACATTTCAAAGAATACCTCAAAAATTCCGCCTGTTCCATTTATCAATGGAGTCATAGGCGGAATATAGCTCCATGTATCCGATATGACGCCGCTGCCGGCATCGTCCTGCGTCATCTGAAGATCTTTATTATCCACCATGATTACCTGCTGGCCTGCATTCGCTCCAATTATATTCGGCCTCAAATCGATGTTGTCGTCAATATTGACTATGGCCTTACCGCCGACCACGTTGTTTATGGCAAGTTGCGCCGCGGGATTCTCTTCGCCGATAACTTTTATTTTAGCCCGCGCGGTCCATGTCTTCCCAAAAGGCTGGGTGCATGTAGCCTTAACATATCTTATGCCGAGGCCCGTTTCGGGCGGCGCCGTATATATGCACCGGCGGTTATACATTATCATTCGAGCGGGAGCGCCGCTCTTATTGTCAGGTGAATACTGGCCGCCTATTACTTCAATAGCACCGCCTGCGGATGGCTCTTCGAGCTGCCAGCTCATTTCGAATGTCCCGGCTTCGGTACCGGTTACAACTCCTTCTAATTGAACTTTTTCACCATATTTTACGATCGACGTCGAAGGCGATATTATAAATGAAACTGCCGTTACTTCTATTTCGATCTCGTCTTTAACTTCGGTACCCTTGACAGCCGCCGTCAATTTATATCTGCCGGGCGTCGCGGGCGCCAAATATTCGCAAAATCTTCCATTCGAAGACACCGAACCCGATTCGCACGACCATATTACCTCATCATTGCGATTGCCAAGATCGGCGTATATTCCATAAATCGACATACCCGCTCCGACGCTCGGATAACTGCATACTATTTTTATAGTCGGTACGCTGGAATAAACCGTGACATATGTTTCGGCAAAATATTCAAGATATCTGGCCGTTATTTTATATGTGCCGTAAGCCGCAGGGGCTGTATAAACTGCCGTACCGTCCCCATTATTGACTATGCTTCCGCCTTCGGCCGTATCGATGCTCCAATCTGCCTTTACTTTCTCGCCGCCTATTATAGTGGCGGACAGCGTTAATTGTTCGCCTGTAGCGATTGTCGAATTTTTTGGCGTTACATTTATGCTTCTGACAACTTTTATCGTATTCGTCGCTTTCGCCAGAACTTCGCCGCTTTCCATTATCATGGCTACTATGCTTATAGTTTCCTTGTTATCGCCGGCAGGAACGCTGAAGCTATATTCAAAAAAATATGATTTGGCGTCGGGCGTTACGCCATAGCTCACTGGACCGGCTAATTCGCCCCCGGCGTTCGTTATATTGAAACCGTTATATAACTTAGGCTCATTAACTATCGCTTTAATTTTTATCACTTCATCGGGGTAGATGACCGGATCGAGCGGTGAAAACGTTATCGCGAGCGATGATGGCGTATTCGTGACCGTTACATACATTTCGTCGGTATAATCCAGGTATTGCGCCGTTATCTTATACGTGCCGGGAACAGCGGGCGCCACATAGACTTTCGTGCCGTCTTCGTTGTCTATTATGCTTCCGCTGTTCGCGCCTTCTAATGTCCAGACGGCTTTGACTATGCCGCCTCCGTTGATTGAAGCCTCCAGAGGGAGCTTGCCGCCTGGGGCTATAGACGCGCCTTTCGGAGTCGCCGTTATGCTTTTCACTATATTTATGCTGCGCTGGATCGATTTATCGATCGGAATACCGAGAAGTTTTGCCGTTATCGTATATTTATCGCTGGAATCGTTCGCGCCTAGGCTGAAATTTTTAGTGAATATCATCTCGTTATCTTCGGGAATAGTTCCGGCTTTAAATTCCTGTTTAACATCGGTTATCTTTCCGCCGTCCGGTAGCGCAGATATCGTTTTAGGCTCGGTGATGCCTTTTATCGTCACTGAAAATTCCTGAACCGCATCGATACCCATATACGAAGGAATAGTGAGTACCATAGTTAACGGCATGACCGTTATCTTCACGGCGGCTGTTTTACCGCCGTATGCGGCGCGGATTATATACTCTCCATGCCCTTCCGGTGCTTTATAAATACAGCGCAAAGCCGTGATGCCGGGCGAGTTCGACTTCGACGGCGATGATACGCCAGATGAGCCCGCGGATATAGTCCCGGACGTTTTATCTACTGAATCGTCAACAACGCCCCCGCTGGCATCCACTATCGACCACTGCGCCGAAACCGCAACGCCGTCGACTTTAGCTTCGAGCGCAGTGTCCTCAAAAATACCTATTTTAAATTTAGAAGGATTGATTTGAAGAAGCCCGGTGGAGCTGCCTACCGTGATTTCGTATGTGGCTTCTTTACCGCCGTGGATGGCTACCGTATCTTTCACGACCGCTTTTATTATATATTTCCCGGACGCTCCTATTAAAATGTTAACCTTACCATCGCTCACGGTTACTTTGCCATCGGCCGGCCCGGCGCTCCAATACAATTGATCGGGTTGAATTACCGTGTTATCAACAAGTTTGGCCGCAAAATTTATTGTCGATGGAGATTTTATTTCGTTAATATTTACCGAAGAATCAGGTGTTATGAACAGCTTGCGGTATTTGAATTTAATTTTATAATTATCAAATTCAATATCATTTTTTAGCATACTAACGGTCATTAAAAACTCATCGCCATCTTCCTGTTTAATTTTTAAATCATTATCAAAATTACAGGGTATTTTCTTAATTAAAAAGCTATTACGAGGTGTAAATTCCCACCCATCTTCAGTAAAACGTTCCCCTTTTATTATTTGTACCTCTGAACCAACAGTTCTTTTGGGTAAAGTTAGTGCCTTTGAAGTGCTGTCAAATAAAATATTTTTGCTATTCAACAGCGGTGTAGTTTTGATATTAAATTTCATTATACAATCATTTTGCGTATTGGAGTTTATTGCAAAAAAACCGTTTATTGTTATTAAATTAAATTTTGGAATTTCATAGATTTTTTTATTTCCACCGTTAATGTCATAATAAGAAT
>JAKPTH010000711.1 GCA_029571125.1 bacterium | reverse complement strand
TTTATATATCCAGTCATTTTGGGGTGCGAGCCACACTTCGGAGTATCCTTTATGGCCCCAGGAGCTAAACGACGGGGTGACCACCTGATTTTTAGGGTACATCTCCAGGTATTCAGCCGGCGTTATGGGTTTGACGGCGCTTTTTGAATCGCTGGACATTCTGAGGAAGTGTTCAATGAATTGTGGGCCTTCGTACCACCAGTGGCCGAAAAGTTCGGCGTCATAGGGTGAAACCACGAGCGGCTTGCGGTCCATGTAACGTGATAGGTGTTCAATCTGTTTAACGCGGTTGAAGTGGAAGTTAGCCGCATGTTCTTTTGCCATGTATGAGGCTTTTTCGGGGTTATAAATTTCTTTCTGATTGGTCTTTCCGGTTATCTTATAATATTTGATTCCGGTATTTATCCTGATTCCATCAGGATGTATATAAGGCCTGATATAATCGAGATCGAGGTCGAACCCGACGTCGCGGTAGAATTCGCGGTAGTTGTAATCGCCGGGGTATCCTTCGTTCATGCTCCACACGGAGCGTGACGATTCAACGTCGCGGCCGAAGGCGGCCACTCCGGAGCCGCAGAACACGGGCGCGAAAACGCCGTATTTAGGGCGCGGCGAAGCGTGAAGGACTCCGTGGGTATCGGTAAAGAAGAACTGGATTCCGTATTTTTTAAGTATTTCGTCATGGCCGGGGAAGTATCCGCATTCGGCAAGCCATATTCCGCGGGGTTTTCTGCCGAGGTGGCGTTCGTAGGAATCGACGGCTATTTTAATCTGAGCTTCGACCGCTTTGGAGTTGACCGACATGAGCGGCAGGAAGCCGTGCGTAGCGCAGCATGTGATAATTTCGAGATTGCCGGAATCCTGAAATTTTTTAAAACCGCTTATGAGGTTACCGCCGTATTTACCCACGAACACGTTACGGTTAAGCGTGAACTTATCGAGGTACATCCGGGCGACTTTATTAAAATCCGCCATCAGCTGGGTTCTTGTAACTTCCTTATCGGCGAGTTCTATAAGCGCGTCAATATGTTTTATGTAACGTTCCTGCAGGAGTGGATCTGAAAGCATTGCAAGGAGCGTAGGCGTAAGCGACATGGTTATTTTGAAATTAACTCCGTCGTGGCGGAGCGTTTCGAAAATATTGAGAAGCGGGATATATGTTTCGTTAATGGCCTCGAAAAGCCAGTTTTCTTCTAAAAAATATTTATATTCCGGGTGTCGCACGTAAGGCAGGTGCGCGTGAAGCACCATTGAAATATAGCCTTTTTCTTGCATTAGAGAGCGCTCTCCTTTTCGGCTTTGCTGTAATGAGTTCTCTTATGCACTTCGGGTGTAATGGTGATTTCGTCGATTTTATCGGCTGAAACTCCGACCGCCGGTATATCCACGTCGCCGTCGGGCAGGGCCATTCTGATTGAAAAAGTTCCGTCCGGTCTTAACTTGACGGGTTTACCCATGAGCGTGACGCTAGCGTCGGGTTCGGTGGCGCCGTAGACGATAAGTTCGGTATTGAGCACCATCCAGAATTTGCGTTGCTTTTTTACTTCCTGTTCTTCGCGGGCTTTTTCGGCCGCGAACTGCGACGAAAGCGTTTCGGAGGAAATTCCGCGCGATATAAGCTGGGAAAATTCTTCGGGTTTCATGCCGCGTGCCATGGCCTGCATGATATCGGCGGAGCTCATTCCGAGCTGCGAGCCTCCCGACAGTTCGTATATTTTTTCAAAAACTCCGTCTTTGACCATCCATTTTTCGTCGTTATGTTCGGAAACGTTCTGGCTGGGCATAGCTACGTCGTTAGAAGACGCCACTTTATAAAAATCTCCGGTTTTAGAGCGGTATCCGAGTTCGAGGACGTATCTGGCTTCGGGTTTAACGTGAATGTACCATGAAGAAGCGGTATCGGTGAGTTCTATATCGGAGTAGCTTCCGGCTTCGCCGCCGTCATATAAGCGCAGTATTCTTTTAGCGTCGTTGAATTCTTTAGCGCCCATGGTATTTTTAACTTCGGTAATGGTCTCGCCGGCCACGTCCCAGAAGGTGTATATCCATTCGGGGTCGCGCACGAGCGTTATAAGCCTGTTTTTACCGTACGATTCGGGCAGTTCCTGGGCGGTGTTTATGATATAATGTTTGCCGTAAAGGTTTTCGACGTCGGAAGATATGACGTTCATCGTTTCGGGTTTGGCGAGAGGGGTTTTAACGACGACTTTTTTAACTTCGCGTTTCTGGACTTTGGACGAGTTCTTTTCGGCCGCCGCTTTTTTTATGGCGGTCTTTGCTTTTGCGCCGGCGGGGGTTTTAGCTTTCTTTTCGGTTTTAACGGCCGCGCCGGAAGCCGCGCCGTTTTTTTCAATTTTAGATGGGCCCGATGATTTAGGCCTGGAGGTCAATGTTTTTTTCACGCCAAGGCGCTCCTTTACTTCGGCCGTATCCGCGGTTTTTGGTTTTGCAGCCGCGGACGAGGCTCTTACGGTTTTTAAAATTTCTTCTTTTTTAACTGTGTCGGCTTCAGGCATTTTCGCCGTTTTAGTGTTCTTTTTTTCAGGCGCCGCCGTTTTAGCGCTTCTGGCAGTAGTGGTTTTCTTTTCGGTTTTCAGGGGCTTTTCAGCTTTCGCTTTAGCGGTTTTTAAAGGCTTTTCTTCAGCCGCAATCGATTTTTGCGAAGACGCCGCGCCGGAAACGCCCTTTTTTGCAACAGGTTTTTCCTTCACCGCCGACGTTTTCTTCGTTTCAGTTTTTTTACCGTTTTTAGCAATTGCCATTTTCGAAGCCCTCCTGTCCAATTTTTTAAAGCAACTAATATGCCATCAATAAAAACTTATAAATTATTTTTCAATTTTAGCAAAACCGTTATTATAATAAAGATTTGTTAAATCCGAAGCGCGAGTGCGGTTAAATCGTTTGATTTTATTTTTTACAATGCACACTTAATCAGCAGCAATCTGCCGGTAATTTATACTTTCTTTTTAACAGTCTTATCGGTTTGGGCGCCTGTGATATCTTCAGGTTTAATATTAAAAAAAGTTCCTTCGTTATCGTCTTTTATTTCGAGTTTACCTATTTTGTATCTGAACAAATCAACGACTTTAACGTCGAAATATTCGAACATTTTTCTTATCTGTCGGTTGATTCCCTGTGTGAGGACTACTTCGTAAGCGCATTCTCCGACGCGTTTTATGCTGCACGAGCGGGTTTTAATGCTATCGCCCGAGCCGTCGGCTATTACGATTCCGCCGGCGAATTCTTTAACCTGTTCGTCATCGATATCCGCATCGGTTTTAACCATGTAATGTTTGGCTAATTTTGAATCTCCGCCGGAAATTTTATCTAAAAAAGCGTTATCGTTGGTGAGTATTATAAGGCCGCGCGATTCTTTATCGAGCCAGCCGGCGGGATTGAGGTTGTTAGCTTTAGCGAACGGTATGAGTTCGTATATGGTTTTAGCTGACTTTGCAGACGCGCGGCAGCTGGTTTCGTAACCTGCGGGCTTGTTGAAAGCGATATACTGATATTTTTTTTCGCTGACGGGTTTTCCATCGACTTTAATTTTATCTTTTTTAAGATTAACGCTATACATCATATCGTTAATGATGGCGCCGTTAACCATGACGCGGCCGCCGGATATAAATTCTTTGGCGGCGGCCCTGGAGCACACGGATAGTTTAGACAGCGCCCTGTAAAGCGCGCACACGCCGTCCTGCGAGTTGAAGCTGATGGTTTTAGCCTTCGGGGCCGCATCGGGCCTCGATTTAAACTTGGCGCCAGCAGGCTTTTCGTTATTTTTTTTAAAGGATTTTCCGGTTGTTATTTTTTTATCTTTATTTATCATCATAAGCTATATGATAACAGATTAATGGATATATTTCAATAAAAATATTAAACGACGCCGGTTTTAGCAAAACGGGCGTCGTTTAATATTTATGCTATGCTGTTATTGATATCGTTTTTTTGACGGTATAACCGCTTATTTTATTTTAGCCAGCAGCGTTTCGCATTCCTTGAGAATATCGGCGCTATCTTCGGACTTAGCGGTTTTAGCCGAGCGTATTATGCGTTCAAGGCGTTTTACGGCATCGTCTTTTTTATTTTCCATAAGGCTCAGATATGCCATTTCGTATTCCTGTGAAAGAGTTTTAGGCCGTTCATAATTCTTTTTAACCAGTTTAAGCCTGGAAGAGGCTTTATCGTAAGAGTAAAAGTGGCTGAATTCAAGATGCGGCGCGATGGCGCCCGGCGCCGCGAGGTAACCGCCGATTACCATGGTGACGGCGCCTTCGGGTGATTTAATAATATCGAACTTGCCTTCGTTGACTCCTTCTGATTTGAAGAGCACTTTAAAAGTTTTTTCGCCGCCGTCTTTTTTTTCGGCCTTGAGCGCGTATACTTCCATAAGGCTTTTCATTCCGCCGCGCCGCAGGAATATAATTTCTTTATTACCGCAGCCGTCTATATCGGCAAGCTCTAATTTTTCGATATAGACCGAGAAGGCGTCGATCGTCGTTAATTTATCTTTCAAAAAAGCAGCGAGTTTCGATTCCGGCGCATCCTGCGGCGAAGCGGACGAAATTTTATCGACGCTCAATATTATATCGTCGATTTTATCGCCGTCGATATCGCCGAAAGCGGTAAAACCGAGGCGTTCGTTTTTATCGAGCTTCTCTATTATTTTTTCATCCAGGGGTTTTGAGGCCGGCGCCGCGGCGATGGCGGGCCCGGCCATAACAGCCGTAAAAGCTGATAAAGCCAATAAAGCCGAGCAAGTTATGCGTACATAGCCTTTGATTTTATTATAAACGCCTATACATTCATTTTTATTGATATACTTCATTTCGATCACCTTTTTATATTAAATTACGTGCAGTACGCCGTTAAATCTCTAACGCGAAGCCATCCATGCTTCTTCGGCGGCCGATATTCTCACGTTGAGTTTTTTTCTGATATTGATGGCGTAATGTATTGATTCACGAGGAATGGCGTTACTTCTAACTATTTCGTCCCAGCTCATATTTTTCAAAGCTGCCCGGCCCGGTCCGCCGTTATAAGCCGCAAGCGATTTAGCGAGCATAGAAGAGGCGTCGTCGCCGGAAGTTTTCCAGTCTGAACGTCCAAGCTGATCGTCTATATATTTTACGCCGAAGGCGAGATTGGCTTCGGGGTCGTATATGTTTCCGGCGGTGGCGGTGTGGAACGGCATTATCTGCATAAAGCCAACCGCGCCGGCGCTCGAAACCGTTATTTTTCTGTCGCGCCAGTGATATTTACCCGATTCCTGAAGCAATATGCCGTGGACCAAAGCTTCTTTAGAAATGGCGTTTCCGGAATTATCCATAAGGCCCGAAGGCATATTTTTCATGGACGCCGCCGCGTTTGATACCCACTGGTTGAATTGCGGGCTGTTTTTAGAGACCGTGCCGGCCGGATATTTAGCCAGGGCTTCCTGGAACATTTTACCCTGTTCGAGCAGTTTTTTCCTGGTGGCGTCGTCAAGAACACCTCTTGTATAGGTTTTTCCTGCATTCCAGCTTCCGATGGAAGCGGACTGGAACGTTTTAAGCGCCTGGTCGAAGCCGTCAAAGCGGCCGTAGCCGAGGCCGGCAAGTATATTTGAAGCGACTTCGGGGGTTACGCCGCTCGCGTCCGCCGGCAGCCGCATTGATTCGAGAACGTTTTTATCGCCGGAAACGGCGTCTGAGACTCCGGGTCCGCTGGTTTCTTCGACGGCCGGGGGCGATCCTTTTTTAATATAGCTCGAGTGGCAATAACCTATAGTTCCGTTTGAAAGTTTCACCTTATACCATGCGCCTTCAACGCCTATAATGGTAAGCTGCGTTCTATCGGCGAGTTCCTGCATTATGGGGTTGGAAGTGGAGGGGCCGGTCCTTAAATTAAGCGTGGTATCCACGTCGACGTATGCGGGCTGGTTATCTACGGCGGGCGGGTCTTCTATGGAGTCTATTAATTTAACGAACGAGCCGTTAACCCACAAAGCGTTTTCGTGGCCGGCCACTTCTACTTTATACCAGCCGTCCTGTTTATCGAGCACCCTGAAGCGCGTTCCGTTAGAAAGGCTGTCTACCGCGGTGTTATGAATTCCGGCGCCCACTCTGAGGCTCACGCTTTCGCCGTCGGGCACCGAGACTACGCCGTAAACCGATACGGGCATCATATCGTTCAACGACACGCCGCTGACGTAATAACCGTTTATCCAGGCGGTAGAGCCGTTATAATTTATTTTATACCAGCCGAGATTTTCTTCGAGGATTTTTACGCTGTCGTTTCTGTGGAGGCGGCCGATTATTTCGAAATTAGTTCCGGGCCCGGTTCTGACGTTGAGATACGACCCGTCGGAAACGTTGACCGAGCCGTTTGCGGCGCCGTCTTCGCCGCGTTGTATTCTGTCTTTTTTGATCGAGTCTAAAACGTCGGAAACTTCTCCGGCGTAAGAAACATAATTAAAAATCATGAGGCATATCAGTACGGCAGCCGTTAAATATGCGTGCCTGACGAGCCTTGTATGTGGAACCGCGGAATTAATCATACTCATCACCTTCATTTTTTATTTTATCCGTTAAAATTTTTAACATAAAAAAAACTATAAAACAGGTATGTGATAAAAACGCATACTGTATTATACTAAAAATCCGCCGTTTTGTTTCAAAATTTTTAACTTATTAAGATTAAGGTTCGGAAATTTAAGAGTTACGCGCGGTCATAAATTCGCAGAAAGCTTTCATAGCTTCTTTAATTTTCTTATCGCCGTCCGTTTTGTTTAAATATGAAATAGCCCGCGCGGTATATTTTTGGGCTATACCCATAGAAAGGGCGGGAGTGCGGTGCTGCCGGCATAAATTCATAAGTCCGTCAACGAATTCGGGGTCCATTTTTTTATTTTTAGCCGCTTTTATTTTTTTTATTATTACCGAGCGTTTTTTTGAATCGAGCTTATCGAAAAGCAGCATGATCGGAAGAGTAATTTTTCCTTCGGGCAAATCTTTAGCGGCGGGTTTGCCTATAGTTTTATCGTCGGATGAAACGTCGAGGACGTCGTCGGCGATCTGAAAGGCAATTCCCATATTAAGGCCGAATTTTCTAATATTTTCAACGTCGGCCGGCGACGCTTTGCCGCAATATGCGCCAAGTTCGGCGCATTTAGAAATAAAGCGGGCGGTTTTACTTTCTATAATCTTAATATATTCGTTAAAGCTGATATACGGGTTGTAGTTGATAATGTTTTGGAATATTTCGCCCTCGCACATGGATCGGGCGGCAAAAAGAAGGTTTTCGGCTATATATTTTTCGCCGAATTTAGATATGATTTCAAAGGCCTGGCAGTAAAGATAATCGCCGAACAAAACCGCGGCGGTATTGCCGAATTTTTTATTGAACGAGGTTTTACCGCGGCGCATATCGGCGTTATCGATAATATCGTCATGCACGAGCGTGGCGGAGTGTACGAGTTCGACTGCCGCCGCCGTTTTAACCGCCCTGGAATTCACGCGCGAAAAGAGCGCGCACGATAGAAGCAGAAGGGCGGGCCTTATGAGTTTGCCGCGCGCGCTGAATATGTAGGCGCTTAAATCGTCGATAGCTTTAAATTCGGATTTCAAATATTTGCCGATAATCGTTTCGACCGATTCCAGCTCTTTTTTTACAGGCGATATAATTTCTAAATAGTTCATGTCTTAACACGCAATGTTTTTTAAAATTCAATTCATAAAAATGCCGGATTAAGTGAAGCGGTTTTAATTTTACATTAATTTTCTTTATTTTTCAACTAAAATTTGACGTTAAAATGCGGGCGTTTAAAGTTTTAACTATAATCGCCGAGCTTTTAACGTAAAGCTTTTTATATTATAAATGTTCATAAACCGAATTAAATGCCGATAATAACTTAAATGGTAAAAGTATTTTACGGGAGTATTTTCGATGGATTTATATTATTTCACGTCTTCCGCCAGCAATAACGATTCAGGCGTTTTTGAATACGAAGGATCTAAAATAGGCGTTTCAAACGTAATAACTTCGGTGCGCGAGGATTTTACCAAATCGTCATCCAACCGGATAAACGTCGATGAAACCGTGCTCGAAAAAATGTTCGCGCATATCAAAAGCATAGAAGAAAAAGAAAAAGTTTTTCTATGCGACGTCATTATACACGGGGTGCGCGTAAGGCTCACAACCACATCCAGGCACATTTCCGAATTTTTCACAGACAACTTTTACAATCCGCGTGAATATTCCGAACAGGCTCAGGAATCCGGGGTGGAACGCCAGGGCAGCATAGTTCCTTTCAAAGTCAACGTTTACGTCATCAACGGCATTTTCGACAACGTCCCGCTTTACTGCTACAATACTTCTACCAACTCCATATATATATTCAACTGCTCGTTTTACAAAGTTTTATACGAAATAGTAATAGAAGCCGCCGCCAAGATTTTACGCGAGGACCGCGGGTTCATAATAGAAAAGACGACCGTCGTCGAAAGCAATAAAAATTCCGTTTCAGTTTTAGGCTGCAATCATTCGGGATATTCATGCGGCGACAGGTTCTGCTCTTACTGTTATAAGCCAATACAGGGGCCGGCTTTCAAACTGCAATCCATGGATTACGCGGTTTACAGGTTCGCGTTCAAATGCGTATCGACCAATAAATATTTATCGCCTATCAAGGCGGTAATGGCAAACGGCGAAATTAAAAAAGGCGCCGAGCTCATGGATTTTTTATGCGAATGCATATCCGATGAAAACGTTTACATATCGAATCTCAACGTAATGCTTTCATGCCTTTCGACGACGGACGAGAAATGCGAAGTCCTTCTTTCCAATCTCGACATCAACGGCGGGGCTGAAATTTTTTCGTACCCGCTTTTCAAGAATTTTTATCAAAAATCCTCCACTATCAATCATTATCCGGCCGCCACATACCAGTTTCTGCATTCAAAACTCGAAAACATCCCGGAAATAACCCAGGAATATATGATCGCCAATTCCCAGACGCTGGAAGCGTTCGTGAGAAACGAACTGCGCGGCTCGAAAGACGCCTCGATCGCCAAATATTTCAATTCCATCTCCGAGGAAGACGGCAAAAAATATGTCGCCCGGTTCAGCTGTTTCGGCGAATCTTATGTTTTAATCGATCTGGCCAAGATATTCGGCAAGGTGAAGATAATATCGAACCCGTTCTGCTGCGCCCGGTTAAAATGTATAGGCGTTTTCAAAAAAGCGCAGGCCGAAAATTTTGAAAAATCGGTATTTTTAAAAAATATGCCTGAAGAAAACGTAAAAGAAACGGCCGATTCTTCGGTGCTCGTAAAATTGGCAAAAAACCTGTGTAAAACGAATATAAGAATATGCGAATTGAACATTTACGACGGCCTGGCGGTTCCTCAGGAAGCCGGCATCGCTATAAACGCGATTTACGAAGAGCTGATTAAAAAAATGTTTTCAATAGATGACGATAAAAATAAAAACGGAATTATCATAGACGGCTCAAATTTTAAAACGTTGTTTCCGCCCCCGCCGCCGCCTAAAAGCTAAAATCGTGTCAATAGATTTTAAAAAATAATTTAAACAAAATTACTAACAATTTCGATATTTTAAAAAGCCTTGATTTATACTTATTCACAGACTTATCCACAATATCCACAGGTGGATAAAATATAAATACGATTATTTTAATCCTTTATTTTTCGAATATATTTTCGACAAAAAAAGAGGGCCCGGCGGTTAAAAACGGGCCCTCTTTTTTTGTCGAAACATTATGCTATAACAATTAAATCAAATATTCTAACATATTAATATATCGCCCGATTCGGGGCGCATCACTTTTTATTTTAAACTCAGGACTTCGTAAATCTGGATTTTTTCGGCCTTGCCTTTTACCTGCACCATTTCGAGTTTATTGACTTCTATAAAATCTTTCACGTGGTCGTATGTGAAATCGGATATTATTATCTGGCCGGCTTTCGCGACCGAGCAAAGGCGGGAGGCCAGGTTGACTGAATCGCCTATGGCGGTATATTCGAGCCTGTTTTCGGAACCGATATTTCCGACTACCACGTCGCCCGTATTGATGCCTATTCCCACGCCTATGGTTTTCTGGCCTTTTTTATCGAAGAATTCGTTAAGTTTCTTGAGCTTTCTCTGCATTTCTATAGCCGCGGTCACCGCCCTCAATTCGTCGTCGGAACCGAGTATCGGCGCTCCGAAAAGCACCATCATGGCGTCGCCGATATATTTATCGAGCGTCCCGTTCCAGTTGAATATTACGCCGCTCATTTCGGAAAAATATTCGTTCAGAAGGGAGACTATCGCTTCCGGCTCGAATTTTTCGCTCATCGAAGTGAAACCGCGTATGTCGCTGAAAAGAATCGTCGTTTTCTGCTTTTTACCGCCAAGCGCTGTAGAATCAGGGTTTTTCATGAGTTCGTCGACGATCTGCGACGAAACGTATTTCGAAAATATTTTGGTGAGTTTTTTCTTTTCAAGCAGCTGCTCTTCGGAGAATTTTTTTGAGCTCTCCAGGTCGGCCGCGTTATAAAGCGCGTTGCCTATGATAGTGGAAAGCATCGAAAGAAGCGAAAGGTCTTCGGAAGCCAGGGCCGTGATCTGGTCGTTAAATTTTTCGATGGCGATCGCGCCCGACGGAATCAGCTCGCCTTCCGCGATGGCCAGAAGCGGAAGCGCGTATATGAACTTCTGGGAGCTGGATAAAAGCAGCTCCTGGATTTTTTTATCGGCGCAGGAGTCTTCTATATGCACCAGCTTTTTAGCGTAAAAAGAATGCGCGACAAGCGGTATCTGCTCAACCGGAAATTCCTCGATAGCCTGATCGTTAACCGCCGTTCCCACGCCGCCGGCCAGAAGTATATTGTCGGAGTCTTTTCTTTTAAGATAAATTACGGCTTTATTTACCGGAAGGTTATTTTTAAGCAATTCCTGGATTTCTTTTATTATGACCTGGGGGCTCAGCGAAGAAGTTATATTTTTGATTTTAAGAACCAGCGTGGAGGCCTTTATCATTTTATCGTTATATTCCGTTTGCAGCTTGTCGAGCTTGCTCATATATTCTTTTTCGATTTCGGCTACGAAACTTTCTTTTCCAGTAGAGGTTTTCTTCTTTTCGCGTTCGGCGTCCTCTTTTTTTCTGGCCTCGTATTTTTCGATCATTATAGTGATTTTTTTATATGAAATCAAAAAAATTATAAGAATGGCTATGGATACCGTTAGCGTGATTAACGAGTACATTACGTATTCGTCGTTTAAGTATTGCATAAATCACCGTCGTTTTATGAAAATTCAGCCCGTTTAACGGGAATATAACTATATTATAATTTAATTATACATTATTTCGGTTTTTAAATCAATAATAAAAAATAAAAACGCCTCTGCCGCTTGACAAAAATATCCGATTTTCTTATAATACCGTGGTTGCAATAAAGCGCGAAAGGGGCTTTGAATTGTTATCTAAAATCGCCGAATTTCTGGCGCTGAAAAGAAGCATGGCCGCTCTTCTTTTAATGGTCGTCTTCGTCGGCATGGGCGAAAAGCTGGCCGAAAGGTTTCTGCCTAAATACATAGAAGTCCTCGGCGGCGGGGCGCTGGCGATAGGGCTTCTCAACGGCCTGGACAACCTTCTCAGCGCGCTGTACTCGCTTCCCGGCGGCTATCTGAGCGACCTCATAGGCTTCAAAAAGGCGCTGGTCGTATTCAACCTCTTCGCCATGGCCGGCTATTTTATAGTCATATTTTTTCCCTGCTGGCAGGCCGCAGTCATAGGGTCTATCTTCTTTATTTCATGGGACGCTCTCGCGCTTCCGGCGACCATGAGCCTGGTTTCTAAGGTCCTTCCGGACAAGAAACGCACCATGGGCGTTACGATGCATTCGCTCGTAAGACGGCTGCCGATGGCTCTCGGCCCTGTCATAGGCGGCTGGCTTATCGGCTCTTACGGCATTAACGACGGCATAAGATATTCGTTCATGTTCGCCGCGGCGCTCGCCGCATTATCTCTTGTAATGCAGCAGATTTTAATGGAGGAAGACGAAGGCGCTAAAGATAAAAAAGATATAGGCGCGCCATGGCGCGATCTGTTTTCGCCTCAGCTGAAAATACTTCTCATTTCGGATATTTTAATAAGATTTTGCGAGCAGATACCCTACGCCTTCGTAGTGCTGTGGTGTCTGGGAGATAAAAATTCGATGATCGCCCCCAAAATATCGGCTTTCGACTTCGGGATCCTCACGGCAGTAGAAATGGCGGCGGCCATTATAATTTATATACCGGTGGCTCATTTTGCCGATCGCGGCTCAAAAAAACCTTTCGTAGCGACTACTTTTATATTTTTCACGTTATTTCCGCCGGCGCTCTATTATTCTCAAACCTTCGCCGCGCTCGTATTCGCTTTTATATTGAGGGGGTTCAAGGAATTCGGCGAGCCCACCAGAAAGGCCATGATTCTCGATCTGGTCCCGGAAAACCACAGGGCTTATACATACGGCGTTTATTATCTGATCAGGGACGTAATAGTATCTTTCGCGGCTTTCGGCGGCGCCTTTTTATGGAGAAGCTCGCCGGCGCTCAATTTATTCACCGCCTTCGCGTTCGGAGTCATCGGCACCGTATTTTTCATTACGGCCGCTAAAGAAGAAAAACGCGCAATATCAATTTAAATGCCTGTTTTATAAAAAGCAGTAATTTAAAAAGCCGCCTGAAATTAAAATTTCATGGCGGCCTTTTTTTTTTTTTTTTTGAAAATCGCTTGCGGCGGTTATCTTAAAACTACTATCTTATCTAAATTGATCGAGTAATTCGATGAATTTTCGGTTTTGCCCAGGCAGGTGAATTTATAAGTCACGTTTTTGCCGTGATAAGTGGCGTCGTCCGCTACCGTAAACGAAACGGGAAATTTCAAAATATCGTAATTGTTGTTGGAATAGCAATCGATAGGGCCGTATGTGTTTCCGCCAACTTCGATGCGGTATATGCCGCTGTCGTCGCTTTTTTTGATCCATATTTCGCATTTATACGTGCCGGAACTCATAAACTGGTTGATTTCAATATAATCATCCACCGCGTCCACGTCTTTGCCTGAAATGGGAACGCCCCTCACAGATTCGCCGTCGGAAACCGATATAGGCATAAACTTCAAGTAATCGCCGTACTGGTTGATATCGCTGAAATCCATAACGTTGACTTCCAGCTCGAACGGCCTCGACACGGCGTTAACTCCCTTTGAAATATCGTTTAAATACGATTCGCACTCCAGAGTTTTATAAAGTATATTCCCGATCACCTGAATCGCTTTGGAAGGCGAGCTTTCAACGCCGTTTTCACCCAGCGCGCTGACCTTATAATAATAAACGTTGCCGTAAGGAATGCTCATTAAATATGAATTGACTGCGCTGTCGCCCGTTTTTACGTAAACGCCGTTTTCTATCTGGGACCGGTAAACGTTATATGACTTCGCTCCCGAAACGGCGTCCCAGTTAAGCGTGAGAGAGGAGTTCTTGCTCAGCTTCGCGAATAAATTTTTCGGCGTTTCCAGATATGTGATCGAAGGCTCGGAAGACGCGGGTTTCGACATTATGGATTCGTTGCCCGAAACGTCGAAAGTCGTCACCGTATAGATATAATAATTATCCAAATTTATATTGAAATCCGTGTATGAAATGTCGGGCGGCAGTATTTTTACAAGCGTAAACGGCTCCGAACTGCCTTTTATCTTACGGTAAACCTTTACGCCTATAAAATCAAGCGTTTTGCCGTCCGCGTCTTTTACCGGATTCTGCCATCTTAAAAAATTTTTCCCCTTCTGGTACCAAACTTCGAGGTTAGTTACCGGGCCCGGAGCGTTGTTGTCGATCTTTCCGAAAATGGAAAAATTGCCGTCCACGTACTGCGAGTAGTTGCCGACTGAATTTTTCGCGCGCACCCTGTAAAAATAAGTGCCCTGAGTAAGGTTGGAGTCTATGAATATATTCTTGTCGCCCGGCACCTTTGCGATCTGCTTCCAGGCCGTCTGATTATGCGTGTGAGCTTCTATCTCGTATTCCACGATATCCGAGGCCGTCGAGTTGTCGGTATTTTCCATGGGCGCGTCCCATGAAATGATTATATCGCCGCGGTCGTTTCCAAACGCTATGCTGGAGCCGGGCGCAAAAAACATTCTGGACGGAGGCTTTGGGACCGATTTTTTTTCCGGCTGGACTATAACCATCTGCGGATCGCTGCGGTTGCTCTCGCGCAGCATATTGTCGAAGGCCGATATGGTGTATATGAACTTTTCGCCCTCTATCAGCTCCAGCGACTTATCAATATAATAATGCTGGTCCGACGAGAGCGTCGCGATTTTTTTGTCTATGGCCGATTCTTTGCGCCGGTATATGTTGTAGCCTATAACATTTTTCTTGTCGTTGTCTTCCTTACTGGTGGTGACCACATCCCAGTCGAGTATCGCCTGATAAGCTTTTTCGCTCACTTTCTGAAGCGCTATGGGAGAGTTTTTATCCCACTTGGGGCTGTCCGGAATATATCCGTCGTCGATCAAGACCTGCCCGGTGGGCGAATTTCCCGTCGATTTGCTCTGGCAGCCGGTGGAAAGCGCCATGGTAAGTAATATCAATAAAATGGAATACGCTATGAATTTAATGTTATAAATACCGGTTTTGCTCATTTTTTAATACTCTCTCAGGATGAAGATTTGATAACCATATAACGCCGGCCGCTTAAATTAAAATTTAGCCGCCTCTTTCGAGTCTTCGAATATTTCAAAAATATTGGTGAGGTTGATGAGCTGAAAAAGCCCTTTGATATGGTCGTTCAAGCCCGAAATATGAAGCGCGCCGTGCGCTTCTTTCAAAGTTTTGAGCGTGCCGATGAAAAAACCCAGGCCCGACGAATCCACGTATCTGGTATTGGAAAGATCGAAGAACATGTTAATGAATTTTTCGTCGGTAAGCTCTTTAACGGTCTTTTTAAGCGAAGCGACGGTCCTTATAGTAACGTCGCCCGAAACGCTTAATTTCACGTAGTTTTTCTTTTTTTCAATAGCTACTTCAACGCCTTTTACCGCCGCGCCCTTAACCGCATTTTCTTTTTTAGCTTCATTCGACGCGATTTCGGCTTTGCCGGGTTTGACCGCGCCGGGAGTTTTTTTGATCGCCAATTTAATTCACCCCGTTTATAATTTTACTTTTTATGCTTTGGATTTTTTCCGATAAGATCCACCGCTTTAACGCAGCGCGTGGCGAGCTCGATTTTTAAATTATCGTTGGTCAGGTTCTGGACTTCGCGGTGTATGCCGCCGTCGGAAGTCACATAAGATATTACGGGAAGCCCGTTAATAGCATATGCGAGCATATCGTCAAGGCATTTATCGCATTTGCAGACGTTGCTTTTGTTGGATAAAATCTGCTGAATTTTAACTTGTATGAGGTCTTCTAAATAATTATATATCGCCATATTATACCTATCGGAAAATCTTTCATTTTATTTAAATGTCAAAACGAAATAATTGATTATTAAAAAACATTATGTTATTATAAAGACTTATCTCAATATATAATTAATCATCAGGAAAGGAAATAAAATGAGATTCAACGCGGGCGTCATAAACGCCATTTCCGCCGCCGCGCTTTTCGGGCTCAGCACGCCGCTGGCTAAAATATTTATCGGAGAGATAAAGCCGTTTATGCTCGCCGGCCTTTTATACGCAGGCTCCGGCCTCGGACTTCTTATAGTGATAACGCTCAAAAAAATTTTGAATTTAAACGCGGGCGGGGCCGAAGCGCCGCTTAAACGCCGCGACTGGCCATGGCTTATGGGCGCCACTTTTTTCGGCGGGTTTCTCGGCCCTATATTCCTCGTATTCGGGCTTTCTAATTCTCAAGCTTCGACCGCTTCGCTGCTGCTGAACCTCGAAGGCGTTTTCACCGCCCTTATAGCATGGTTCGTGTTCATGGAAAATTTCGATAAAAGAATAGCCGTCGGAATGCTTTTAATCACAGCCGGAAGCGCCGTGCTCTCATGGGAAGGCAACGCCGCCTTCCTGTCGCTGACCGGCCCGCTGGCTATAGTGATCGCATGCCTTTCATGGGCCATAGACAATAACCTGACGAAAAAAATATCGGGCGGCGACCCTTTCCATATAGCTTCGATCAAGGGCTTGATAGCCGGATCGACCAATCTTCTGATATCTTTTTTCATATTGAATATAAGTTTTCCGCAATATAGCGCAATGCTCAAATCTTTCGTGGTAGGCTTTTTCGGATACGGCCTCAGCCTGGTAATGTTCGTTCTCGCGCTCCGGCACATAGGCACTTCCCGCACCGGGGCTTATTTTTCCATGGCGCCTTTCTTCGGCTCGATCGCTTCCATATTGATCTTTCGTGAAAATTTCACGGCGGCTTTCTGCGCGGCTTTTTTACTGATGGCCGCCGGAGTTTACTGCCACCTCTCCGAAGACCACGAACACGGGCACGAACATGAATATTTATGCCATGAGCACCTTCACACTCACGACGACATGCACCACGAACACGAACACGGCGAAGCCGACGGCGAAAACCCGGCCGCGGCGCACGCCCATATGCACGAACACCACGGCGTTTTTCATACGCATTTCCATTACCCCGACATACACCACGAACACGAACACGCTAAATAAAAAATATATAATAAAAATAATCAGAGGTGTTTCAATGATTAAAAAAGTCGATCTGGATTTTACCCACAAGGAAGTTTTCGCAAGCCCTACGCCGCTCGGCTTGATCGGCCTGGCCGTTTCATGCGCCGCGCTCATGCCGATAGCTCTCGGATACACTCTCACCCCGGCGGCTTTTAAAACTACCGCCGTATGGGCGCTTTTTTTCGGCTGCGGCTGCCAGATGATAACCGGATTAATGGAATTCGCCAATAAAAACCTTTTCGGCGGAACCATCTTCACCGCGTTTTCTTTTTCCTGGGCTTACCTGGCCTGGTCGTTTTACTCTTTCGGCGCCAGCGGCTTCCTGCCCGATCATACGGTCGCTCTGTCGGTAGATATGCTGCTTTTCGTTATATTTTCGGTGCTGACCTACGGGTTCGGCTTCTTCAGCAAGCTCCTGTTCGCCTTCCTTCTGGATATAGACCTTTTATACCTTTGCAAAATAGTCAACGGCCTTACCGGCACTCAGGCGCTCGCCTTTCCCATAGCGCTTCTGACGGCCGGCATGGGTTTGATCGCGCTCTGGCTCGCCTTCGCCGCCCTTATCAACCCGACCTCCGGCCGCAGCATATTTAAAGTGCCCGGCCCCATGTTTTTCGCCCCTAAAAAGGCTTCCTTCGATTTTTCGGTAAGATACAATATATTCGAAGCGCTATATAAACACTGGCAGAAAAACGCTTATCAGGAAATGGAGCTGAAAACCCTTCAGGCCATAGTTAAAGAAAAAACCGGAACCGACGACATCGTGCCTAATTTATTTTACCTGCAAGAATACGGCTGCATGGTGCTCACTTTCGACGTTTTCGAAAAGGATAAAATACACAGCCTCCGCCTCAACGCTCAGGGCCTCGACTTATACGAGCAGCTCATACTCAAGAAGTACAGCTGGAAATAATTAAAACATAAATTACGTTTTATAAATATCATGGAAGGGAAGTCAAATTGAACGAAATTTATCTCAGCCACGGCTCTTTATACGATTACCAGCTCATGCCTTTTTTCAACATGGCGTCTAAATGCTCCTTCGACGGCGTGGAAATAATAGTCGGACGCAACGAGGAATTATCCAATATAAGCCTGATGAAAAAACTCGCGGCCGATTTCAAAATGCCTGTAAAAGTTCTCCATTGCCCTTTTAATTCGTGGCAGAACGATTACTGGCCTAAAAAGCCGCACGAAAAACTGATGCGCACGGTCGAAATGGC
>JAKPTH010000707.1 GCA_029571125.1 bacterium | reverse complement strand
GTTGAGCGGCGAAACCGAAAAGGAATTCAGGCGCATAGAGGTAGAAAAAAAAGTGGCGGATTTGCTCCAGATCGTCGAAACTTCGCCCGAAGACCCCTCTAATTATCATTATCTTTATTATGCGGCTCGGCTTTACGAGCGCGACGCCGAAGAGTTCGAAAAAGCTTCGGTTTATTACCGTAAAATGATAGAGATGAAAGTCCCGGACGACGTTCTAATAAAAGGAATAACCGCGCTAGGCGCCATATTTGAAACCAAAATAAACAAGCCCAAAAAAGCCATAGAGTTATACCGCGAGTTCATAGTTAAAAATCAACCCGAAGACGTTGATTTTCTGGCATACCTTCAGTTCAAGATCGGCGAATGCTATGAGCTTCTCAAAAAACGCGACGAAGCGGTCGACGCATACAGAAAGGTAAAGTTTTATTTTCCGATATCCAGATGGGCTAAAACGGGCGAAGACCGGGTCGCGCAAATATTGGCATCGCCCGATAAATTCGTCAGCATACACGAGCAGATTCTCGACGAAGATGAAATGATGGAGGAAAAGAAAAAGGCCGACCAGAAAAAGGGCACATTCGAAGTCGCGCTTGAAACGGGCGAGATTTCTCTTACGTCGGCTGAAATCGAAATCGCGGCTGAAAAAGATCCCGAAATCAAGATCGAAAAGCTGGAGGCTTTAATAAATTCTCTGCCTGAAAAAGACGCCAAGCTGCCGGGTTATCTGATCGAACTTTCGAAAGTCTGCGAGCAGACTAAAAAGCTCGACCGCGCAGCCGAAGCGCTCAAAAGGGTAATAGAAAACTTCCCGAAATATCCGCGCTACTACGACGTGGCTCTCAAGCTTGCAGAAATGTACCGCATGGCCAACAATCTCGACGAAGCGATCCGCTTCTACCGCCAGATCGTTCAGGAATCCCCGCAGTACGACAAAACCGAATACGTCCGTTATACCCTGGGAGCCCTGTATATTCAAAAACAGGAATATATCTACGCGCTCGAAGTTTTTCAGGAACTTATCGACCGCTACCAGGACTCGCTTTACGCGAAAAAAGCCCAGTATGAAAAAGGCCTCGTCAACGAGCGCTATATGAAAGATTACGACGCGGCCATTCAGGATTTCGAAAATATGGTGAACCGTTACTTCGACCACGAAAACGCACCCGACGCGCAGATCGAAATCGGCTGGATATACGAAAACGCGAAATATGATCTCGACCGCGCAAAAGAGGCATACCAGAAAGCGCTCGACCGTTTCCCGAACACGCCCCGCCGCCGCGAAATCATCGAATCTATCGAAAGGATAACGGCGAAGCAGCCCAAATAGCGCGGCAGGCCTTTCAAATGCGCCGCTTAAAATAATATAAAACGCCGTCCGGACGAAAAAACGGGCGGCGTTTTTCTTTGCGGGCGGCAAAAAAAAGGTTTTAAAGAAGCGTGATTAACTTTATTTTGACAAATCGATAGGTTATATGATATAATTTTATTCACTATTTAGAGTTTGGAAGCTTATGATAAAACTTACTTTTGAGGCGGAGCCTAAAAACAGCCGCGGCGAAGCCATACCTTTAATAGTGGGGGATTTCGTTTCGGTCAATTTCATCGGCTCGAGCGAGGTTTGCGCCATCACTTTCAAGATACTCGAAAAAAAGATGGACGGCGCTATAACGCTGACGCTCAGCGAGGCAGGAAAAACCGAAGAACATTCCCGCAGGCAGTACTTCAGGCTTTCGGCCATGGACGCCATCGAGAAAAATTCGGCCGAAGTGGACTCCAGCGGCAAGTTGAAAGCAACCGTCAGGGAAGCTGGCGAGCCTGAAAAATGCTATAAAACTAAGATAATAAATATTTCCGGCGGAGGTATGCTGTTCGCGTTTTACGACGCCATGCCGCATTTGAACTCTATTTTCGATATAGAATTAATCATAGACGGCTCGAGAGTTATCGCGGTAAAGGGAAAGCTGTCGCGAATCGTAAGGGAAATGTTCGAAAACGAAATGGTCTTCAAGGTAGGCGTAATTTTTCTGGAAATAAACGAGAACGACAGGGAAGCTATAATCAATTTCGTTTTCGACGAGCAGAAAAAAACGAAATCCGCCGCCCAGGGGCTGAACCTGAAAGCTTAGCGCGGCAGCGAAGCCGGCGCGTAAATTAAAAGACGGTCTGGATAATAAATATGATATCAAAATGGCTGATCGGCGGCCTCGGGATAAAACGGTGGATATTGTCTCTGGGAATAAGCGTTTTTACGCTCGGCGTCTGCTGCGGAAGACTTTGCCGCGAAGCGGAAATCGACCGCTTATACTACACTGCTCTGGCGGCGTTTTTTTCACTGCTCGGGATCGTTTCGCTGATAAAGATTATATTGTTCGTTGAAAAAATCATAAAAATCGCTCAAAGCGGCCATATCGACGATTATTTTCACGGAGTGAAAGCACGCAGGCGGACGGCGGTAATGCCTCCGATAGTTATGATCGGTGGCGGAACGGGCCTTTCCACAATGCTGCGCGGGGTTCGCGAATACAGCGGCGACTCCAAAAATCTGGCGGCTATAGTTACGGTGGCCGACGACGGCGGGTCTTCGGGCCGCCTCCGCGGCGAAATGAACATACTGCCTCCCGGAGATATACGCAACTGCCTTATAGCGCTTTCAACAGAAGAGCCTTTGCTGACAAAGCTTTTTCAGTACCGCTTCAGGGACAATACCGAGCTCGGCGGGCATTCTTTCGGAAACCTGTTTATTGCCGCGCTCACGCACGTTACCGGAGATTTCGTAAAGGCGGTCAAGGAGTCGTCCAAGATACTCGCAGTTTCCGGAAAAGTTCTTCCGTCCACCGACGTGGCGCTCAACCTTAAAGCGGTTTACGAGGACGGCAGCGTGGTGATCGGCGAGTCGCAGATCGCCTATAACGCACTCAATAAAAAGATAAAAAGCATCGCCATCGAGCCCGAAGATGCCAGAGCCCTTCCCGAAGCCGTTTCTGAAATAGAAAAAGCGAAAGTTATAATAATAGGGCCGGGCTCGCTATATACGAGCCTTATGCCGAACCTGCTTATAGGCGGAATAAAAGACGCCATCGTCAAATCGGCCGCGCTGAAAATATATATTTGCAACGTTATGACGCAGCCCGGCGAAACGGATAACTACACCGCCTACGATCACCTGAAAGTGATTACGTCCATACTGGGAGAACGCTCGATCGACTATATAGTGGTTTCGGACGTCACTAACGCCTCCGACGTGCTGCTGGCTAAATACAGGGCCAGCAGGGCCGAGCCGGTTAAAATAGACATAGAAAAAATAGCCGGGCTCGGAGTAAAAATAGTGAGGTCCGACCTTTCCGCGGCAAGCGATTTTCTAAGGCACGATCCCGACAGGCTGGCGAAATGCATTCTGGATATAGTCAAACACAAAACGCCCGCCTAGAAGCCGTTTTTATACGGCGCAAAATTAAAAATTAATAGCGTCAAGCTGAGAAAAGAAGATACTTTAAAATGGCCAACGAAAATATTACGCACAAATTCGATATATCATGTTACGATTTCGCTCTCGACGATTCAAGAATAGCCGTCAGGCCCTACTTGAAGCGCGACGAGGCGAGGCTTCTGGTTTTCGACAGAGCCAGCGGCGAAATGGCTTCAAAAAAATTCGGCGATATCGTCGATTATTTCAGCGCCGGCGATATGCTTATATTGAACGAAACCAAAGTCTTTAAGGCCAGGCTTTACGGCACCAAACATGAAAGCGGCGCGCGAATAGAGCTTTTGCTCTTGAGGCGTTCGGGCGATAACGTCTTCAGCGCACTGGTAAAGCCTTCCAGACGGATAAAACCCGGCGTCAGGGTGCATATCGACGGAGGCCTCCTCGACGCCGTCGCCCTGAAGCGCGGCGAAACGGACGGCGCATGGCTCTTCGAGTTCGAAAAAAAGGAATTCGCCCATCTCGATCTTTTCGATATCGTCGATATGTGCGGCCGCGTTCCGCTTCCGCCTTATATAATAAAAAATAAGCCGTCTGCGGCCGAAGGCGGCGGAGTTTTTAAAGACGATCAGATCGACTGCGAAGGCTATCAGACCGTTTACGCGCGGGAGAGCGGATCGGTAGCGGCGCCCACCGCCGGCTTTCATTTTACGCCGGACCTTCTTTCCCGCCTTTGCGAAAAAGGCGTGATTATTGAAAAAATAATTTTGCACGTGGGTCTGGGCACGTTCAAGCTCGTAGAAAAAAGCGATATCCGCGAGCATGTCATGCACAAGGAATTGATTAAAATCGAAAAAGATTCGTATTCAAAAATAAGCGGGTTCATCAAAAACAAAAACGGCAAAAAGCTTTTCTGCTGCGGCACCACTTCGGTCAGAACCATAGAAAGCATCGACAGGGTGGTTTATGATCCGTCCACTAACTCCTATTGCGCCGAGACGGACCTGTTCATATATGACGGCTATAAATTCAAGAACGCGGATGCGATGATAACAAATTTTCATCTGCCGAAATCCACGTTATTGATGATGGTGTCCGCGTTTATGGGAAACGAAAGAATGAAGAGCGCTTACGACTTCGCCATAAATAACGACTTTATGTTTTACAGTTACGGCGACGCCATGCTGGTTATTTAAGCGGCTCGCAAACGCTTTAATTTGTAAGGAGAGCGGCATGCAATTTAAAAATTTGTTGGTCAAAGGTTCCGGCCGTAAGGCAATGTCGTTGATCGAGCTCCTCGTGGCGCTGGTTATCCTCGGCGTGCTTACGAGTTTCGCCGCCTTTTACTATTCCAACATGAGAACCGACGCGGCGAACACGAAAGTTAAAGCCGATCTTATGGAAATAAAAAAAGCCGTCGGCAGTTTTATGGCGGACGAATATAACGTTATAAAGACGACCGACGCCTCGGGAGTTTCTTTTATTTCGGGTTTAAGACCCGCCAAATTGAGCGAACTGGTCGAAAAAACTTTTCGCGCTATGGCGGTGCTCGACTCGAGCGATAAGATCGTTAAAACTTATCCGATCAATGCCGATATCAACGAAATTTTCTCCAGGGATTATTCGGACAAGCCTTCTTTCAAGACAGCCGAAGTGGATATCAAACGCTATTTTCTCGAAAAAATCCCTCTTTGCCCGTGGGGCGAAGCCTATTACGCAGACCTTTACTACGTTTGCGCCAGAAACCCCGATACCGGCAAAATCGCCAGGGAACCGTATCTTAATCCCGGCTACGACAAATTTTACGAAGGAAATATAGCCCCCACTTTTTACCGCACCGAAACTTCAGGTACCGCGCAGATCCATGGAACGCCGGGATATGTTGTTTTATCGGCAAAAGACGCTACGAACAAATCGTCCTCCGACGCCATGCTTTTGACGAGCGACGATCCCGTCACAACGCTGCCGCTTCCCGATAAAAAGGTGACTTTCGAGTTTATGTTCAAATATACCCAGGAAATCCTGGACGAACCCGTTAAAAATACTTATGAAAACAGACTTTTAGAAACCGCTTCCGGAGAAAATTACGTTCCGTGCGCCAGCGGCCTCGTATATTTTTTTAAAGACCCTCCTGCGGTCGGAGGCGAAGCGGACATAATGGGAAAAATCGGTTTCGGCTTGAAATTTTCCGAGGTCGATTGGGAACTTTACGACTCGCCGTCGGGGACTCCGGCGCGAAAGATAGCCGGCGGAGGCTGGGAAAAGTCGGCCATGCATACCGTGAAGTTTATTTTTAAAACCGCTTCGAGCATAGACTGCTTTATAGACGGAGAGCTCAGGGCCACCGCGGAGTTTTCGACCGCGGTTCCGTCAAGCAAGCTTTACTTCGTCATTTCGCCCGATTTTTTCAATTCCATGAAAATACCGCCTCCGCCGTATTCTCAACTTCCGGTTTTCGCCGATTGTACAATGAATTTATATCATATATTGATCAATAAAGTCGATTTCTCAGAGCATTATAAAGTCAAAATACCATCTAAGTAGCAGAGACGACATTAAGGGAGGAAATAACATATATGGGCTGGTTTTCCAAGCTTTTAGTTCCCGATCGAGAAAAATCGAAAGTGCCTCAGGGATTATGGGAAAAATGCCCCGGGTGTCAGCGGGTTATTTATAAGAAAGATCTCGAAAAAAACCTCTGGGTTTGCGCTCAGTGCGGATACCACTTTAAAATATCCGCGAGGGACAGAATAAACTCGCTCGTCGAACCCGGATCGTTTACCGAAATGTTTTCTGACGTGGGCTCTCAGGATCCCCTCGAATTCGTCGACACCGAAAAATACTGCGAAAGGTATAAAAAATCCCGCGAGAAATCAAAGATGAACGACGCATGCATCACCGGTTCGGCCATGATCGGAAGAAATAAAGCCGCCCTGGGCGTTATGGATTTTTATTTCATGGGCGGATCCATGGGATCGGCGCTTGGCGAAAAAATAACTTTGATAACGGAATACGCTACGGCTAACCGTCTGCCGCTGATCATAGTGTCGACTTCAGGCGGAGCGCGCATGCAGGAGGGCATTTTCTCGCTGATGCAGATGGCGAAAACCTCGGCGGCGCTTGCCGTTCATGCCAAGGCGGGGCTGATGTTCATTTCGGTTCTGGTCGATCCCACTACCGGCGGCGTTACGGCCAGCTATTCGATGCTCGGAGATATAATAATAGCCGAGCCAAACGCTTTAATTTGCTTTGCGGGGCCGCGCGTTATCGAGCAGACGATAAGGCAGAAACTGCCCGAAGGCTTTCAACGCTCCGAATTTTTGCTCAAGCACGGCATAATCGATATGGTTGTTCCCAGATCGGAAATGCACGACAAGCTCATGTTCATTCTAGATTTTATTAATTCTAACCAAAGGACGGATGAATAGCTATGGCGGAAAATATACAAACCAATCTGATCAATCTGGAAGAAAAGCTGAACGAAATCGATTCGCAGATAAATAAATTCAAGCAGATCAGCTCCGACGAAGGGATCAAGCTTAACGAAGTCGTGGAAATTCTGGAGCGCAAAAAGCTCCAGCTGCTCGACGAGCTCGACGCCTGGCAGAAGACGCTGATAGCCCGTCACAAAGACAGGCCGCTGGCTTCGGATTATATTAATTCCGTCTTTACCGGATTTACCGCCCTGTGCGGCGACCGCCATATAATGGACGACCATGCGATAATTTCCGGGATGGCTTATCTCGAAGGCAGGCCTGTAGTTGTCGTCGCGCAGGATAAAGGCCGCACCACGGAGGAAAAAGTGCTTCGCAACTTCGGCATGCCGCATCCCGAAGGCTACCGCAAGGCGATGCGCGTTATGAAGTTCGCTGAAAAGTTCGACAGGCCGATAATTACCTTTATCGACACGCCCGGCGCTTATCCCGGAATCGAAGCCGAAGAGCGCGGCCAGGCTTTGGCGATAGCCGAGAACCTCCGGGATATGTCCCAGCTTACCGTTCCAGTCCTGGCCGTGGTGCTCGGCGAAGGCGGTTCGGGAGGCGCTCTGGCCCTTTCGGTGGCCGACAGGATTTTAATGCTTAAATATTCCATCTATTCGGTAATTTCGCCGGAAGGCTGCGCGTCCATACTGTTCCGCGATGCCGGAAAAGCGCCTCTGGCTGCTGCTGCGCTTAAGCTTACCGCCGACGACCTTTATAAATTTAAAATTATAGACCAGATCATTAACGAGCCTTCCGGCGGCGCCCATCGCGATCCTAAAAGCACGATCGAAAACGTTAAAGCCGCGCTCATAAGCAATCTGGACGATTTGTGCAAAAAAGATAAAAACGAGCTTGTCAAAGGGCGTTATAAAAAATTTAGAGAAATGGGCGTTTTCTGTTCTTTTGAAAATTAAAGCTGAAACTGTACCGCTCTTTTTTATGACGTGATGAAAATAACATATTAATGTAATAAAATTTTTGCCGATTAAAACAAATATGAAAAAAAATAAATTAGATAAAAAATCAGAACCGAAGTCCGACAAAACGACTTTTAAGCCGTCCGCCAAAAGCGCAAAAACTTCTTCCAGAAGCGCTGATATTAAAAGCGGCAGGCCTGATGATAAAGCCGTTAAAAAAGGCGCGGCCTTAAAAAAATCTTTAAAAACTAAAACGGCCGTAACTAAAAGCGTTAAAGACGGAAAAAAACAATCCGCCGCGAAACCGGCAGCGGTTAAATCCGCCGCTGTTTCAAAAAAACGGCCTTCGGCTGTAAGCGATTCTAAATCTTTTTCTAAAAAGGCCCCGGAGCGGCAAGCAGTTTCCGCCGTTAAACCCGCTAAGGCCGCCGCCGAAAAAAAAGCGGTTAAAGCCTCCGCGCGCGCCATCGACAGGTTCGATGAATTTATCGAGCTGGCGAAAGAAAAGGGCGTTATAAGCTACAGGTATATCAAGGATTTCTTTCCGGAAACGCTCGTTGACGTCAAGGTTTTTAAACGCGTTTTAAGAAAAGTCAAGCAGGCGGGCATCGAAGTGATCAACGAGAGCGCTCCCGAATCCGGTTCTGATTTACGCCTCGATTTTGACGATATGGTTAAGCTGTATTTAAAAGATATCGCGCCGTTGAGCCTTTTGAAGCAGGACCAGGAGCAGAGGCTCGCGGTCCTTATAGAAGACGGCGATATGGACGCCCGTTCGAAGCTTATACAGGCCAACCTGAGGCTCGTGGTATCTATAGCCAAAAAATATACCAACAGAGGCATTTTATTTTTAGACCTTATCCAGGAAGGCAATATCGGCCTGATCAAATCTATTGAAAAATTCGAATATAAACTGGGCTTCAAGTTTTCCACATACGCGACCTGGTGGATCAAGCAGGCTATAACTCGCGCTATTGCAGATCAGTCAAGGCTTATAAGGATGCCGGTGCATATAGTCGAGCTCATTAATAAGTTCAAGAAGATTTCCAGGAAGCTTTTCAGCAAGCTGGGGCGCGAGCCCAAGGCCGAAGAGCTGGCCGTCGAGATGGACTGCGATCCGCATAAGATACTTGAAATTAAAGAGCTCATGCTCGATCCGCTTTCGCTCGACATGAGCGTCGGCGACGACGAATCGACAATGGGAACCTTTATAGAAGACAAGGATTCCAAGAGCCCCGAAGAACAGGTGTTCGTGCAGATGCTTCGCAACCAGATCGCCAGGGTTTTAAACGAGCTCAATGAAAAAGAGCAGATCGTAATTAAAAAAAGGTTCGGCCTTGACGACGGCATACCGCATACTCTCGAAGAAATCGGCCACTACCTTCAAATGACTCGCGAACGCGTCCGCCAGATCGAGGAACGCGCGATCCTTAAGCTGAGAAAATTCAGCAAGCAGTACGGATTTACCGAGGGCGAATAAAATCG
>JAKPTH010000704.1 GCA_029571125.1 bacterium | reverse complement strand
CGGGAGGAACGACTTTTTCAAAATGCTTCAGAATAAGCGCGCCGCCTTCTATCAGCATATTTTTTTCCTCTATTATTTTAAAAACTTCGGTATCTATCTCGTCGAAAAAAGGCGGGTCCATGAATATGAAATGAAAACGGCCTTTCAATCTGGAAAGAGCGGCCCTGCACTCGGAGATTATGACTTTAGCCTGATTTGAAAATCCTGTAATTTCTAAATTTTTAGAAATTATTCTGGCGGATTCCCTGGAAGAATCTATAAAAACGCAGTGCGCCGCGCCGCGCGATATGGCCTCTATTCCCACGGAGCCGGTTCCCGCGTATAGATCTAAAAACTCCGCGTCGGTTATCGAATCGAATAATATATTAAAAAGAGCCGCCTTAGCCATGTCGGTAATCGGCCTGATATCGCCGCCGGCGAACTCGACGAGTCTTTTTCCTTTTTTTTTGCCCGATATAATTCTCATAAACTTTCGCTTTCTGTGATTTTGATTTCTTTTTTTCGATTTTTTCAGGAATATAATTATAATATATTTCGAACTTAATTTCAATGAAAAAAAAGAATGCCTTAATTCATAATGTTTTAGAGTTTTTCCAGCCCCGGCCGGCCCCAAATATTACTATACAAATTTTAAATTATAGTGTATAATAAATTGAAATCGACGCGGATCGACTTAATAACGCTCTTAAATAATATTATAACACAAAAACCTCAGCAAATAGAAGAGGCAGTTATCGGAGGGATCTTTTTGGATTCTATACTATCGTTTTTAAAATCCGGAGAACCTAAGAAAAGGCGGCAGGGAGTATTGCTTCTCGCCTGTAATCCTGTAAGCGCCAACGTCCTATTGCTAAATAACATAGCCGAATACGACGAATCCCTCGCGCTAAGGCTCTTCGCCGGGCAGGTTCTCAGGGCCCTCGAAAACACTTATCCTCCCGGCTCCGACGCCGATACGGTTTCCTTGATCAACCGTTACCTTTCTTTTAATTCCGATGAAGAAAAAATGCATTTCATAAGCGGCGCGGTTTCTCGGATGCGCCAGAACTCATGCACGTTTTTAACTCTGATAGCCGCGTACGAAAAACGCGCCGGCGTACTTTGTCATATAATATCCTCGTTAGCGGCGGCTGGCGGCGAAGCCGCCATCAAGTCTATAGTTTCGTTCAATAACGACAGGCGCGGCGAGATAAGACGATCGGTTTTCGACGCGCTTGCATGCCTCGACAACATGAAAGCATATCCTTACCTGATACAGTTTATAATAGACGACGACCTCGAAATCGCCGGAAGCGCGGTCAACTTTTTAACGAGCCTTAACCGGCCCCTCGCCGTAAAAATCTTAAAATTCATGTGCTCCGTCAACAAGGAATTCATGAACGCCGCCGCCGCAAAAGCTATCGGAGAGCTTGCCGAAGACTGCCTGTTCGACGATTTAAAAAAATTGATGTCCGGCGAATCGCGGATCGTTAAATCGTATGCCGTAAACGCATACTATATCTACCTCGAAAAAGGCTGCGCGGCGGCGGCCGATTATTTCCGCGAAGCGGCCTCCATCATATCGGGCATGGATGAAACGCTTTTTTCCTTAAAAGCTTTTATCGAATTCGAAAATTACCGCGCAAATGCCGCCGAAACGGCGAACGACGTCGCGGCCGAACGCCCGGAAGAACACTCGCCGCCGGGCGGAGATATAGCAAACGACATAACCGTAAGATCTGCAGACGGCGGCGAAGACGTTAAGACTGGCAATAAAAATGTTAACGCTAATGCCGATATTACG
This sequence comes from bacterium, assembly GCA_029571125.1. GTDB lineage: Bacteria > Muiribacteriota > UBA9980 > UBA9980 > UBA9980 > UBA9980. The sequence continues at coordinate 9,786 of JAKPTH010000704.1, read as the reverse complement.
GCTAAAATCGAAACGCCCGCCGAAAAAATCGTTGAAACGCCTCCTGCTGCTGCATCCGTCGGAAAGCCCGCCGAAAAACCGGCGGAAAACGAAACCGGCGTAATACTTTTTCCGCTTGAACATAACTTTAAATTCGGATATATCGATTCCAACGCAAAACTGGTAATACCTTTTTCCTTCGAACGGGCCTATCCTTTCACAGACGGCCTGGCGGCAGTTATGAACGGAATCAGCTGGGGTTATATAAACGCTTCGGGCGATTTTTCTATCAGCGCTCAATTCGAGGCCGCATATAATTTTTCAGACGGCCTGGCGAGGGTTTACATCGGCCAGAACTACGGATTCATCAACCAGAACGGGCATCTGGCGATCAAAGCCCAATACGAAGACGCCAAAGATTTCAGCGAAGGCCTCGCCGCGGTAAAGCGCGACGGAAAATGGAATTATATCAACGCCGAGGGAAAACCTCAGTTCAAAAGCATCGATTTCGAAAGGGTTTCATCATTCAAAAACGGGTTCGCCCACGTGAGGAAAAATAAAAAGTTCGGATTTATAAACGCAAAAGGCGAACTGGCGATCAAATGCGATTACGACGGCGCGGAAGATTTCAGCGAAGGCCTCGCGTGCGTTAAAATTTCCTCCAAATACGGCTATATAGATTCAAAAGACAGGTTCGTCATAAAACCGCATTTCGACAAGGCTCGTGAATTCTGCGGCGGACTCGCCGCCGTCGAAATCGATAAAAAATACGGGTTCGTTAACGTAAACGGCGAAATGGCCATAGAGGCGCAATTCGAATATGCAGCCAGCTTCAGCGAAGGCCTGGCGGCAGTTAAAATAAACGATTTATGGGGCTTTATAAACGAAAAAGGCGATTTGGTAATAGAAGCTAAATTCAATGAAGCGTTTCAGTTCGTAAACGGGCTTTGCTATGTAAAAGCCGGCGAAACTTTCAACTATATAAATAAAAAAGGCGAATTGCTTTACAAAGAAGAGCACGGCCAGAAAAGTCAAGACTCTCAAAGGCCGCATAAAGAGATAAACCGCAGCATATCCATTCCGACCAATACAGTACACGCTCTCATGCAAAAGCACGGGTATCCGTTCAACAAGTGGAAGTCGGGCATCAGCGGCCATCAACCGCCGCCCAAATCAGTCGAGTTTTATTTTTTAAAAGCTTCCAGCGGCCTTACGAAATCTTTCAGCTATACGGAAATCATGGACCTTATAGACGCCATAAGGCGGGAACGCCTGCCTGATATTGTAAACGAACTGATGAAATTCCTCGAAACCAATTATTGCTCATAAATCTTCCGCGGCCTGACCGCTCCGCGTCAGGCGCATCGCTAACGGCCGTATTTAGAAATCAATTCGGCCGCCTGCCTGTTGTGCTCGGATCCAGAAGGAGTGTTTTTCAAAACGTAATCCGCGTATTTAGACCCTTCTTCTTTTCTGCCTAGCTTAAAGTTCATAGCGGCTATTTTAAGCGGTATCTGAGGCATCGAGGTTATATTCTCGTAAGCCATCGAATAATATTTGAGCGCGGTTTCGAAATTTCCGCGGCCGGAATGAATTTCGCCTATCTGGTATGCGGAGCGTGCTTTTTCGCTCAGGCAGGCCGCGGGCGTGAAATTAAATACGTTACGGCGATGGTTTTCGGCAATAACGACCTCTATGGAGCAGTCGATAACCCTTGAATAAAACTCGACGGCACGGTCGAACTGACCTGTTTTAGAGTACAAATCGCCGAGATTATTGACGGCGGTGAGGAAATAAGGATTCATTTTAAGCGCTTTATTGTAATAATATTCGGCCTTTTCATATACTTTCTTGTGAAAATAAACTATGCCTAAATTATTCAGGGAATCCGCGGATTTGGGATCGCAGCCGATCGCGTTTTCAAAATATCCGACCGCGTCGTCGTAAAGCTGTTTCCTTATGGAAATAAATCCGAGATTATTATAAATTCCCTTATCGATGGTATAATTTTTAGATTTGATTAAGAGGTCGCGGCCGCGGTCAAGGAGCTCGGAATCCATTTTAGAATTGGCCGGAGCGGCCATACCGACGTAAGCGGTTCCGAGAAGATAAAGCGCATCCCCCTGAGCGGGATTGAGAGAAACCGCCCGTGAAAGGTAAGGCACCGCTTCGTTGAAACGGTGCTCTTTAAGGTAATTCTGGCCGATTACCGCCAGGCAGTCCGCCGCGAAAGGCAGAATGACCAGAAATATTATCGCTATCACGGCGAAAAAGCCGAAGGCGAGTTTGAGCGAATAATGATCTACGTTTTCAGCCGATATAGAAAGGGCGCCGGAATAGGCGCGGCCGTCCTCTGCGCCATCGCCGGAAGCCAGAAGAAGCATGGCGGCCAGCATGAAAATCAGCATGGCGTTCGAGGGAATATGAAACGGAAAATCGGCCAGCGCGCCCGTCAAAAAGGCGCTGAGCGAAACGGCGAGCGATATGGCTAAAAATTTAGGGGCTCCGCCGCTACCGTTTATAAAAACGAAAGCCTGGCGATAAACGACGAAAAAGAAATAAAGCATGGCTAAAAGTCCTGCCGCGCCGCACTCGGTAAGCGTCTGAACGTAATCGTTATGGGCTTCCTTGGCGTTTCCGGCTATCTCGTCGAACGCTTCGGCGTTGCCGCTGCGCTTTAAAAAATCTTTCTGGAAATCCAGATACTTTATTTTGAACGCTCCAGGTCCGAGACCCAGAATAGGTTTGACCATAAACATATCCAGGCTGACGCGCCATATAAAAAGCCTCTGCGCGACGTTATGCTCGCTCAATGAAAAACCGGCCTTCATGCGGCTGAGAAAACCGCCTTCGGCGAAACGCGTGCTGCTCACGGGATTGTAAAAGCTAAAAACAACCGCCACCAGTGAAGCCGTCAAGCATACTAGCGCCGACTTTTTAATGAATTCGGCCGACACGCTGAAGCGGACGGCCGCTAAATAAAGCGCCGTACCGACGATAGCCGAAACGACGGAGGCAATCACGGCCGTGCGTGAATACGAAATTATAAGCGATGCGATGGAAAAAAACAGCAAAACATTAAAGAGGGCTTTTTCAAAACCGGGGGCTTCTTTTCTGAAAGCGCCGTAAACTGCGATCGGAATGATCGCGCTTAAATAAAGCGCATACCAGTTGACGTTTCCGATGGTAGAAAAAAGGTCCATGCGTCCCTGCGGCTTTTCCCAGAAATCGAAATCTATCTGCATATACTGCAATACGCCGTAAAAAACTATTGGAACGGCTGAATAAAGCAAAGCTTTAACCAGTGAGCCCAGGCTCCTGCCGTCGAAGTAATTGAAAGTGAATAGGAATATCAAAAAATAAGACGCGTATTCTGAAAGCCTGAGAAGGCTTACCCACGAGTTTACCGAAGAAAAAACGGAAAAGAAAATCGACAAAAAATAGCAAAACAGCGCGAAATTAACCGGATGGCTTTTGAGCCTGAAGCCGCGCGTAAAAACGTAAAATATCGCCGTGGAAAAAGTTAGAAGCCTCAGTAAAAAAGACTTTGGAACCACGAAAGAAGTCGTGTTGACCGTAGTGAAAATATAAAGGGTCAAAACCGCCGTTATTATTACCGCATACCGTCCCGCGTTATCGAAAAATTCTTCCTTGCCCGCCGCTTCTTTTTTTGACATTCGCATTTCCTTTTACGCCCAATAAAACGGGTGCAATTAAATCAATTGCACCCGTTTTAACCAGGGAATTTTTATTTATTATATATTTTTAGCTTTAATTATGCAAGTTATATTTTAAAAGGTCGGAGGAAATTTTTTGTTTTTCTTCTTCCGGTTTTTCATTATCTTTGTTGACCAGATAAGCCGTCAGGAATATTATAAGCTCGTCGCGCGTTTTCGAGCTGGCCTTCTTCTGGAAAAGCTTTCCGATTATAGGAAGCTTGTTGAAAAACATGAGCTTGTTTTCGCTTCCGTTCTCTTTCTGCTTTATGAAACCGCCCATCACTATGGTTTCTCCGTCTTTAAGACGCAGTTTAGTCTGCGTGCTGCGGCCTACGGTTTGAAAGTGAGAGCCGACCGTGGCGTCGCCGACGTTAGGGGCGTCGTCATCGGTTATTTTAACGTCGAGCGTTATTTCGCCGTCGTTATGAATGGTCGGCTTGACGGAAAGCTCCACGCCGACGTTGACGCTCGTCCACGATTCCGTGGTGGTGTAGCCCACGATTTTACCGCTACCGCCTTCTTCGTACTGCGGCAGCTGCTGAACGTCTTTAACCGGTATTACGCGGCCGCTTTGTATGGTCGCTTCTTCGTTGTGCATTACGCGGGTTATCGGCGAAGCTATTACTTTAGCGCCTTCGTCGCTTTCGAGCATATCGATCGTGGCGTCGAGCTTGGTGAGCGAAATTTTGCCGAGGTTTTTCACGTTAAGCGTGAACGGCGCGTCTTTATCGAGCTTCGACTCGTTGTCCAGGTTGTTAAGATTCAGCCCCAGAGTACGTTTGGCTGCTTTATTGACGTCTATTAGTTTGACCGCTATGGTCACCTGCTGAGCTTTAATATCGTTTTTCTCTATAACCGACGCCAGAAGCTTCACTTTTTCTGGCACGTCAAAAATCGACACTATGCTTTTATCGTCGTCGAAAGAAAGATTGTCCTTGTTAATATTGTCGGCGATCATTTTCGATGTGAATACCTTGTTCAATAGCTCCGACGGCTTGGAGTTTATAACTTTAATAACGTGGTATTCTTTTTTGGAGTATTTATTGTTCTTTCTGGATTCTTCGAGAGTCATTATAATAAAGGTGTTTTCATAATAAGGAATGGCCACCAGATCGTTGGTTTTGAGAAGCAGGTCGAAGATATCTTTAATGGTGAGCTCGTCTTTTATATAAAACGTTACTTTATTACTTTTTACGCTGTCAACGGACTTGTCAAGGATAAGGTTCTTTTCCATCAGGCGCGATAAAACTTCAAGGCCGTGACCGATTTCCATGTCCACGAGGTTCATCTGCGAATAAACTCTGTCTTCTGGCATGGCCACGTTAGGCATTATTTTGATAGTGTTATCTATTTTTTCATATTTATAGCCGTTTTTAATTATTATTTCGTTAAGAGCCTCATCGAGAGTCTTATCCACCAGGGCGACCGAAATTTTCTTTTTGACTCCGTCTTCGGCTACAAGATTAAAACCCGAGCCGTGAAGTATCGTTCTCAAAACATCGAGTATGTCCTGATTGTTAATCTCGACCGTGAAGTTGTTGAGCTCTTTTCTTCTTTTGGCGAGCTCGTAAAGCGATGCCACGTTTTCATATTCAGGGTTGATTTCCATCACTTTTTCGAATTCGATCACGGCCTCGCGGTATTTATTGAGCTTCAAATAGCTTTTGCCAAGATAGAAATGAGCCGATATGTCCTGCGGCCACATATTGGTGATCGCAACGAACGCCCTTATCGCCTCGTTGTATTCGCCGTTCTGGTAAAGCGAAACGGCCTTTCCGATCTCGTTGTCGGATTTAAGGTTGTTTTTAGCCACGTCAAGGGCTATTTTTATTTTATCGTTGGCCGGATCGATTTTGAGGGCTTTCAAATACTCGTCCACGGCTTCATTCCACTTGCCCAGGCGCGAAAAGGTTTTTCCCTGATTGTAATGATATTCGATAAGCGTGTTGGACCCGCTTTTCATTTTGTCCGAGCTGGTTTTTCCCGCAGAAGCGGCTTCGAGCCTTTCTATTATCGCGCTCTTATCGACGTCTATTAAAATCTGGTTGTTCTGCTTATAAACGGTAGTCGGAAGCGGTTCGTTCAATACTACTATAATCCTGGAAGTTTTAGGCTTGGCATTCTGAAGGTTCATTCCTCTGTAAAGCTTTACGGTTTTATTTAAAACCAGCTGCACTTTCGCCTGGCTCATATATTCCGAATCCGGAATATCGAGTATTATCTGCGAAGAAGATTTCACTTCGTGAAAAGCGATCGGCATGTCGGCTGAAATCACAACCTGGTCTTTATCAGGAAATTCCTGCACGGACACGCTTTTAATCTGCGCGACGTTGGCCGCCAGAACCGGCGACGCGATAATTAAAATCATCGCCGCCGCTATTAGCGGGTGAATCAAAAGCTTCTGGAAACTGAGCATTTTTTTAACCTCCAAATATTTATAAAAATGAAAAAATTCTTTTTACAGCTTAATCATCATATCGGTTAAAATTCCGTCAAAATTAGTTATAAAAATATTTTTCTCCTTATTAATTTTATGATTAAAATTCCGATAGAAAAGATAAGAAAATAAATCGAATCGCAGCAAATTAAATATCGAAAAATATATTCAGTATATACATTTTAATTAAAAACTAAAACGGGGTGATTAAATGAACAGTCGCAGCAATATTTATCTTAAAGAAGCGGTATCAAGCATTCAAAAAGGTCATTTAACTCTGGAAGATGCGGCGCTAAAATACGGGATAGCTCCGCAAGAAATCGGAAAAGCCATCAAAAATTATTGCCTGCACGGCGATATAAACGGCAGTGAAAGCGCGCTGGCTAAAATTTACAACGCCATAAAAGAAAAGCTCAGCATTAAAAGCCTTTTTTATAAAATAGCGCCTACATATGATTGCGAAAAAGAAATCGACAGGTTTAAATTCAAGTTCGCTTATGCTATGGGCTCGCTTCTTCTTGTCGCGCTCGGAACGGCCGCCATAAACTTTCCGGCGTTTTTCGCGCCGGCCGATTCCACGGCAAAGACCAATTTTGAAGAAAAGCTAGACAGGACGCTTATGACTTCTTCTAAACGGCCAAAATCGGTTGACGCCGAAATTAAATATCTGAACAATTTTTATTCGAGAATCAATAAAATACTGGATGAAAACAATTCAAAAGATTCGAAAATGCTAAGAGACGAAGTTAAAAAACGCCTCAAATATATCAACGCCATCGAAAAAGACGAACTGGTGGAAAAAGCGGCCAACTTTACCGACATCGATATAAAAGGCGGCCAGTCAAAATCGGCGGAAATTTATTCAAACTTATACACCGCCGCCAGCCATAAAGACAAAAACAATTATATGGCCAAAACGCTTAAAGAAAGGATCGATAATAATTACTTGACCGGCCGCCCTAAAACGTTCACCGCGGCCAGAAACGAAGTGGCGGCAGCGGCCGTAAACGTTTCCGGCGCCGCAACCGCATCGCGAGGATTGCGCCGTCAGAACGGCCCCGATGCCGAAGAAATGAAGCCTTTGATAGAAAGCCCCGTTAAAACCGAACAGGATGAAAAGGAAATAGCCGAAATAGTCGCCGAAGAAACCGAAGTAAAATCATTGCAGACGGCGGAAAAAGCTCCCGCCCCGACGGCAAAAAGCCATACGCAGAGCTATAAATTTAAAAAAGCGCAGGGCAAAAATTACGAAAGCCTAAAAGACAAGCTTTATATAATCAACAAATATAAACGCGAAACCATGCTTAAAAAAGCGCTCGCTAAAAGAGACCTAAAATTTAAATATCCGGTCGCTGATTTGATTTTCGTCCCAGACAGGGCTAAATACAACGAATCGTTAAAAAAAATAGCCACCAACAAAGATTACGGTTCTAACAAAGTCATGATAACCGAAGACAGAGGATAAAAAGTTCCCGCAATAAATCGAAATAAAAAAATCCCTGAATTATCAGGGATTTTTTTATTTCAGGTTTTACTCTCCGGCAGAAATATTTTAAAAACGCATCCACGGTCAGGCCCGGAATCGACAGTTATTGATCCGCCATGCCTGTCTATGAATTCCTTGACTATTAAAAGGCCTATTCCGGTTCCCTGTTCGCCGTTGGTGCCCTGACGTGAAACGCGCTCGCCTACTTTAAAGAGTTTTTGCCGGATGTCTTCGCTCATTCCGGCCCCGCTGTTTTTTATTGAAAAAACTATACCGCTTTCGGTATATTGCCCCTCGAAAGCTATAACGCCTTTTTCCGGCGTAAATTTTATTGCGTTGCTCACTATATTGCGAATCACGGTTTCTATCATATGCGAATCGCAACATGCATATAGCTCAGACGGAAGAAGGTTTTTTATTTCTATTGATTTGGCTCTTATCCGCTCGGCGTTGAGCAGATGAACGGAATCGAAAAGTTTTACGATATCGGTCGACGCGGGAGAAAACGTTATATTTCCGGTTATAGATCGAGACCATGTCAAAAGGTTTTCCAGAAGAGCGCATATTTGAACGGAAGACTTATATATGGCGGCGATAGATTCCTTAATTTCATCATCGGTGCACGAATCGTAATCCGACATTATAATTCCCAGCAATTCCGGTATGGCGAAAGACGGCGACATAAGATCGTGCGCTATTATTGCAAAAAAACGGTCCCGCTCGGCGTTTATTTGAACCAATTTTCTGCGGCTTTCTAAGAGCTCGTTTTCATAGCGCTTACGGTCGGCTTCGAGCCTTCTAGCTATCATAAAAACTACGAATATGAAGCAAAAAATGAAGCTTACAAACATAATGAAGCTGTGAAAAAGGTTTAAATAATAATAGAGCGGGTTAAAAGAATCAAGTAAAAATTCCACTCGCGGATCAGGAAAAGAAAGTATCACAAACGCTCGAATCAAATAACTTACGGCGGCAGATAAAAAAAACAGCGACGTTATGCGGCAGATATTTTTTATTTCGATGATTTTACCAAAAAATAAAACAATGAATACGTCAACCAAAATCGCAGCATTTAAAACGCTTACAAATGCGATTCGCATTACGTAATTTTCGGAAATTTGAGAAAAATAAAACAGCCAGGCCAGAGAAACGACGGATATAACTGCATTTGTTTTCAAGCTGGGTTCAAAATTCAAAAATTGCCGAAATCCAGCGCTTAAGAAACAATTTCCGACAATGCCGACAAAATTGGCCGCCACTATAGATATTAAAGGATGAAAAATTTTTTGTGTGGAAAGCATTAAAAAGCTAATCGATATAATGAAAATGCCATAGCCGATATTCAACGAGCCGGGATATTTACCGCGGCGCAGTGAAAAAAAAATCAGAATCAAGCCGAAACAAAAAGTTTCTATGAAAGTGAGTGTAGATAGAGTCCTTAAATCCAGCATGTGAAGCATTATATTATAAATGCCGTAAAAAATCAATTCTTAAACGGATTTATTTTAATCCTGTTGCATGCGCATAAAAGCTTTAGACCGCCTTCAGACGCCGCCTAAAACCACGTAGCTTTTTTATATATTTCATACTCCGCGCCGAATTTTTCAAGCAGCGCCTTCTCCTCTTCCGCTCGCCTGAAAAGTATCAGCGGAAAGCTTACAGCGGCCGAAACGGCGGCGGTTAAAAAAGCGCCCGGAGCCAGCGGATAAACGAACGATTCGATCAAGCCTATAAGATAAATCGGGTGGCGAAAATATCTGTATGGACCCGTTTTTACGAGCCTGTGAGCGTCGGCTATCCTTATATCGACGCTGTAAAACGAGCCCAGAGCCTTGATCGCAAGTATTCTCGCGTACATCAGCACGAAGAAAACGGCGCTAAATAAAAGCGAAAAGCTCAAGGACACAGGCCTTTCAAAAAAAATAATTTCCGCGGGTATAAAAACCGGCGTTAAAATGCCGGCCAGTATAAATAGTTTTGAAACCGCCTTCGAAGATTCCTCGCCGCCGCGGCCGCGCGACCTGGCGGCGAAAGCTTCTACAAAGCCTTTTACGCAGCCGAGAACCGCAAATATCGTTAAAGCGTAATATTTACCTGTCAAATCCGGCATAGCTGAACATTCCTCCCTTCAGCACCTTTACTTTTGAAAAACCGTTTTTTATAAG